>NZ_JBAUSA010001201.1:0-1822 GCF_049581465.1 Caballeronia sp.
TCAGGACCGGATAAGCCGCCTCACTGCTCGCGGTCGAAAAGGCGAGCATCGCGGGCTCGCGAACCGCTTTGAGCAACCTCCAGATCGGTTTGCCCAAAAAGATGTGACCGACGAGGATGAGGAAAACCCACAGCAGCACGAGGCCGAGGTAGAAGCTCCCGACGAGCTTTCCATAGGTGGTTAGAACATCCAGCCCATGCACGGTGATCGCGGATGCAAGGGCGGCGAATACACCAAGGGGTGCGAGTTTCATCACATAGTCGGTCAGCTTCAGCATTGCGGGTACGAGCGCATCGATGCAGGCGATCAGCGGTGCGACACGCGGGTCCTGTTTGATGGCACTCAGGACCATCCCGAACAAGACAGAAAAGACGAGGATTTGCAGGATGTCATTTCGAGCCATCGCATCAATGATGCTGGCAGGAAACGCATGGGTGACGAAGTCTTTGAAGTTCAGACCCGCCGTGTTGAGACCGGTGGCAACGTCGGAACTCGTCTGCGTCATGTGCAAGCCAGCGCCGGGCTGGAGGACATTTGCAAGGACGAGGCCAAGCGCGAGCGAGCAAAGCGACGCGCACAAGAACCAACCCACCGACCTGAGCCCGATTCTGCGCACGTCACTCGTCCCTTCCATTCCGGCGAGCCCGGACACCAGCGTGGCGAAGACGAGCGGCGCGATAATCATCTTCACTAGGCGCAAGAAGATATCGGTAACGATCGAGAAGTAGTCTGCGATTGTCTTCGCTTCTGCCGCGTTTGCGACACTCCGATGGCAGATGTAACCGACAATCACGCCGAGCACCATGCCGAGCAGAATATAGAAAGTAAGGCGGTTTTTCATTTCCATCAGTCCGAGGAAGGCGCACACGGGTCTGAAGTGACCACGGCGCTGGCAGAGGGCAAAACGCCGTTAGTCGGGCGGCGTTTCAGTGTATGAACGGATCATAGAGATGATCAAACAGGACTCAATGCGGGTCCTGCATGGGGATATGCGAGGCTCGCATAACGCGGGATAACCCCTAATTTTCAATCTGCGACGCAGCACGAATGTGCCCCCAAAGCGTATCCAGGAATTCATTGCGATTCGAAGCATCGCGATAGACGCGAAGTTCGACTTCAACATTCCATGCGTCCCGGCCCGCTGGCACCAGTTCGCCCGTGTCAAGCTCGGCTACGATCGAGCTCTTTGGAAGCCAGGCTACCCCTTCGCCTTCCAGGACCAGTTTCTTGAGAACCTCGGCCATGTCGGACTCGTAATGAGGTCGCAACGCTGGGCTCGTATCGACTCGATTCAAAAGAAGTACAAGGCAGCGGCCAAAATAGCTGGTTTGTGTATACGAAATCAAGGGCAATGGATGGGCCGCCGTTCCCGGCAACCGGAACGTGGGCGCACCACGTGGGTTGGGCCGGCAGACGGGCATCAGTACATCGACCCCCACTGCGAGATGCTCGTACCTGATCGGGTCGAGATGAAGCGGAAGCTCCGGGTGATGATAGGCAAACATCAATTCACAGTTGCCGTTCACCAGCATCAGGATGGAGTCGTGGACGTTGGTGGGCGTCACCCGGGCACGTATATCGCCGAAATGTGCAGTAAGCGCTTTCAACCACGCAGGCAGAAAACTGAGCGCGATCGTATGACCCGCTGCAATCTGCAAGCCTTTGCCTGCCATGCGTTGGTCGATACGAATGATGGCCCGCGTATCAAATAGCTTCCCCAGTATGTCTACCGCTGCTTCCCGAAACAATTGTCCGGCAGGCGTCAGGGTTGGAGGGAAGCTGCTGCGGTCAATGAGGTCCGCGCCAACCCACTGCTCAAGTG
>NZ_JBAUSA010001202.1:0-4941 GCF_049581465.1 Caballeronia sp.
TTCTAACCCTAAAGTTTCCGCGTACGACGCCGAAAATCTGCCTATGGAAAACGAAATCTATCCGCCCGACAACTCGAACGATCCCGACTTTCAACGGGCTCGAGTCTTGAGCTTGAGCGTAGGCGCAATCCGCAAGGCGCAGGGAAAGAAGAGCCCGGGTGATTTCCCGGTCGGCAGTGTCGAATGGCACGTGACGGTAGAAGATTTTGCGAATGATGTGCTAAAGGCAATGCTCGCGGAATCGGATTCGCCCATTCTCGAATTCAGACGCGATAGCGCGAGAAAGTAAAGTCTTCCGGTGTTTATCCAGCGAAGACTAAAAACACCTAAAAAAAAGCGTCGTGGATTAACCACGACGCTTTTTTTTCTCAATTCGGCCGACTCTCATCTGCCCAATAAATCGATAACTTGCAGAATCTCTTCGCGCAACTGATCGACATCCACGGCAGTAGTCACCTGCGGCGTACCGCCGCTCTCCAGCGTGTCCTCTGTATCATCTGAGGCGCCATTCGGACGCCCGTGTGAATCAAGGCGATTGCGCGCGCCGTTGATCGTAAATCCTTGCTCGTATAGCAATTCGCGAATGCGACGAATCAGCAAAACTTCGTGATGCTGATAATAGCGACGATTACCCCGCCGCTTGACTGGCCTAAGTTGCGTGAACTCCTGTTCCCAGTAGCGCAGCACGTGCGGCTTGACGCCGCACAGCTCACTGACTTCACCAATCGTGAAGTAGCGCTTGGCCGGAATTGGAGGCAAGACGACTTTTTCCATCGTCAATCAACCATCGTGGTGAATGTCGTTGATTATCGCTAAAAGGTGAACGGACAGCGCTAGGCGGATGCCCGTCACGTCCGTCACTCCCTAGCGGCCGAAACTGGTTTCGGCACCGGCTTCCACCAGCGCTTTCAATTTCTGACTCGCATGAAACGTCACAACACGGCGCGCCGCAATAGGAATGGCCTCTCCCGTCTTAGGATTACGACCAGGACGCTGCGGCTTGTCGCGCAGTTGAAAGTTGCCGAAGCCGGACAGCTTCACGCTATCGCCAGTTTCAAGTGCGTCGCGAATCACTTCGAAAAATGCTTCAACCATGTCTTTCGCTTCACGCTTATTCAGCCCGACGTGGTCGAACAACATCTCGGCCAATTCGGCTTTTGTGAGCGTGGGCGTTTCCACAGCCGCCGCACTATTGGAAGTAGGAACGTCTCTGATCATGGCGCTGCGTTGCGCCGAAAGAAGGGCTTCGAAATCACTCGAGTTCATTTGGTTCATATCGAAAAAATGGCGTGACGATGAAGACGGAGGGGGCCAACTGCGGGCTACCCGCGCAACCGCGCGCCATGCACTCGAGCTAAGCGTTCCACCAGCATTTTGATGGCCGTTTCGACCGTTTCGTCCTGAAGCGTCCCGCCAGTATCTTGCAACGTTACACGGAAGGCAAGGCTTTTCTCATGCGCACCCAATCCACCGGAAGTGCTTGATTTTGGACGAAATTCGTCGAATAAAACGACCCGCGCGACATGCTTGCAGGCCGGCTCCGAACGGGCACTTTCGAGGGTGTCAAGGACCGATTGAACGGCCACATTCTGATCCACGACAACCGCGATATCGCGGCGAACGGGAGGGAATTTCGACACCTCTGAAGGCACCGGTAGCGCGCGTTGAATCAGCGCGTCAGCTTCGATTTCGAACAACACCGGCGCGAGCGGCAAATCGTATTTCTGCAACCAGCGCGGATGCAGGTCGCCGATCCAGCCCACCGCGCGGCCATCGATTTCAATGCGCGCGCTGCGTCCCGGATGCAGCGCAGGATGCTCAGCCTTGACGAATCGCGGCACGACAGGCGCGAATAGCGCTTCCACGTCGCTTTTCACATCGAAGAAATCGACGTTGCGCGACACCGCGCCCCACTGCTCGTCGAGCACCGGACCGTACGCGAGAGCGCCGATCATCTTCGGTTGAGCGAAGCCTTCGATAGCCAGCTCAGCCGCCTTGATCGCCGGGTCGTGCAGGAACACGCGGCCGGATTCGAACACGCGAATCCGGTCCGCGCGCCGGTTCAGGTTGTGACGCAGCACGCTGATCAGACTGCCGAACAAGGTCGTGCGCATCACCGAAAGCTGGCTCGCAATCGGGTTCAGCAGCTTCACCGGGTTGTCGTTGCCGGCGAAATCGGCTTCCCATTCGGCGTCGACGAAACTGAAGTTAACCGTCTCGGCGTAGTCACGCGCCGCGACTTCATGGCGGATGACGTGAATCGAACGCCTGGTTTCGTGGGTCGGCCGCATCTCGCTGGTCGCGACCGGTGGCCGCGCCGGGATCCTTTCGAAACCATAGATACGCGCGACCTCTTCGATCAGATCCTCTTCGATTTCAATATCGAAACGATAAGGCGGCGGCTTGACCGCGAACGTGTCGCCGTCGTGCGTGAATTCGAGACCGAGCCGCGTGAAAATCTGCGCAATCTCGTCTGCGCCAATCGCCACGCCAATAATGCGGTTCGCACGCGACACGCGCATGGTTACCGGTTCCCGCGTTGGCACATTCAGCGTCTGGTCGTCGATCGGGCCGGCGTTGCCGCCGCAGATATCGAGGATCAGACGTGAAATGCGCTCGAGGTGTTCGACGGTCGTCGAATAATCGACGCCGCGTTCAAAGCGGTGCGCCGCGTCAGTAGAAAAGTTGTACTTGCGCGCGCGGCCGCGAATGCTGTCGGGCCACCAGAACGCCGCTTCCAGATAGATATTCGTGGTGTCGAGCGAGACGGCCGTGCTGTCGCCGCCCATGATGCCGGCGAGGCTTTCGACGTGTTGCGCATCGGCAATCACGCCGACGTCTTCATCGAGCTCGACCGTGTTGCCGTTCAGCAGCTTGAGCGACTCGCCCTTCTTGCCCCAGCGCACTTCGATGCCACCATGGATCTTGTCCAGATCGAACACGTGTGACGGACGGCCGAGTTCCAGCATCACGTAATTTGAGATGTCGACGAGCGCTGAAATGCTGCGCTGCCCGGAACGCTCAAGGCGCTCGATCATCCATTGTGGCGCTTTTGCGTGCGCGTTCACGCCGCGAATCACACGCCCGGAGAAACGTCCGCACAATTCGGGCGCCATCACCTTGACGGGCAGGATTTCATCGAGCGTAACGGCAACCGGCGGCATATCCACCGCCGTCAACGGCGCCCCGGTAATGGCGGCGGTTTCCCGCGCGACGCCGAATACCGATAGACAATCGGCCTTGTTCGGCGTCAGCTTGATTTCGAAAACGGTGTCGTCGAGGTTGAGCGTTGTGCGGATGTCCTGGCCGATCGGGGTGTCGGCGGGAAGGATCATCAAGCCGCTGTGATCCTCGGACAACTTCAACTCTCGCGCCGAACACAGCATGCCCTGGCTTTCCACGCCGCGCAAACTAGACAACTTGATCGCGAACGGCGCTCCACCCGCTTCGGCGGGAGGCAATTGCGCGCCGACCAGCGCGACCGGCACCTTGATGCCCGGCGACACATTCGGCGCGCCGCACACAATGTTGAGCACCGCGCCGGTTCCGGCGTCGACCTGACAGACGTTGAGCTTGTCGGCATTCGGATGCTTCGCGACTTCGAGCACCTGCCCAACAACGATCTTGGTGGTCGGCGGCGCGACGGGCGCGAGGCTTTCCACTTCAAGACCCGCCATTGTCAGCGCGTGCGAGAGTTCATCGGTCGAGAGCTTGGGATCGACGAAAGTTCTGAGCCAGGATTCCGGGAATTGCATGTGTGTCTAGGTTCGAAAGAAGTTGTGTCTGCGTCCGGACGCTTGGGCGCCGGACATCCGAATGGCTAGGCCTTTTCAGGCAAATTGCCGCAGGAATCGCAGATCGTTTTCGAAGAAAAGCCGCAGGTCCTGCACGCCGTAACGCAGCATGGTCAGGCGTTCCAGCCCGCTACCGAACGCGAAGCCGATATACCGCTCCGGGTCGAGTCCCATGTTGCGGATCACGTTCGGATGAACCTGTCCCGAGCCCGAAATCTCGAGCCATTTGCCCGCGTTCTTGCCGTGCTCGAACATCATGTCGATTTCGGCTGACGGTTCCGTGAACGGAAAATACGACGGCCGGAAGCGCACGAGGATGTCGTCGCGTTCGAAGAATTTCTTGAGGAAGTCGGAGTACACGCCCTTCAGGTCGGCAAAGCTGATGTTCTCGTCGATCCACAAGCCCTCGACCTGATTGAACATCGGCGAATGCGTCGCGTCGCTATCCACCCGATACGTGCGTCCAGGAACGATCACCTTGATAGGCGGCTTGTTCATACGCGCGTAGCGCACCTGCATCGGGCTGGTATGCGTGCGCAGCAAGAGTTGCCGGCCATCTGCATCTTTCCCGTCGATATAAAACGTATCCTGCATCGAGCGCGCCGGATGATTCTCAGGGCTGTTCAACGCCGTAAAGTTGTACCAGTCTGTCTCGATCTCGGGGCCATCGGCCACGTCGAAACCGATCGTGCTGAATATCTGTTCCACGCGTTCCCACGTGCGCATCACTGGATGCAGGCTGCCGGCGCCAAGACCGCGGCCGGGCAACGTCACGTCGATCGCTTCCGACGCCAGCCGCTGGTTCAGCAACACGTCCGCCAGCGCCTGACGGCGCGCGTTCAGTGCGGCTTCCACCTGCTGCTTGGCTACGTTAATGCGCGCGCCTTCGGTCTTGCGAGCCTCCGGATCGAGCTTGCCCATGCCTTTCAGCAATTCCGTCAGGGCCCCGGATTTTCCGAGGAAGCGCGCCTTCTCGTTCTCGAGCGTGGCGACATCGGCGGCTTGTTCGAACGCATTTCGCGCGTCGGCGACAATCTGGTCCAGATCCATTGATCCCATCTTTTCAGCGTCAAAGTTCGTTTGATCGACCCGGGCAATTCCTTCCCGAATCGCTAGCGATTCATTTCACCAACAAAAACGGGGCTCG
>NZ_JBAUSA010001203.1:0-3353 GCF_049581465.1 Caballeronia sp.
TTCTTTGCTTCGTTTCTTTTCGCGTTTGAAAAGAAATGAAGTCCCGCCCCGGATAGGGGCTAACAGAAATAGGCAAGAAAATCCGAATTAAGCAGAACGACCACGCTAGCAGAAGGACTCAATCCTATCCCCACACTCGCCGCGAACAGCACCCCCTCCACCCTCACCGCACACTCACCCGCAGCCCCAACCCCCTCAACGTGAGACAGCGGTCGGAGCGTCCTCTATCCCTTCGGCGAGGGGCTCAAACTCATTAATGGCGTCAATCTCCGCCCCCATTGCGATATTCGTCACGCGCTCCAAGATCACCTCCACAATAATCGGCACGTTGAATTCAGCGAGCATCGACTCCGCCTTCCTCAGCGCCGGTGCGATCTGCTCCGGATCGAACACGCGCAAAGCCTTGCAGCCCAGTCCCTCCGCCACCGCAACGTGATCCACGCCGTACCCATCCAACTCAGGCGCGTTGATGTTATCGAAGGCAAGCTGCACGCAGTAATCCATCTCGAAACCGCGCTGCGCCTGACGGATCAGGCCAAGGTACGAGTTGTTGACAACCACATGGATGTACGGCAGGCGGAATTGCGCGCCAACCGCAAGTTCTTCAATCATGAACTGGAAGTCGTAGTCGCCCGACAACGCCACGATCGTGCGCTGAGGATCTGCTGCCCGCACGCCCAGCGCAGCCGGAATGGTCCAGCCGAGCGGCCCGGCCTGACCACAATTGATCCAGTTGCGCGCCTTGTACACATGCAGGAACTGCGCGCCAGCAATCTGCGACAAACCGATCGTCGAGACATAGCAAGTGTCCCGCCCGAACACGCGGTTCATCTCCTCATACACCCGTTGCGGCTTGATCGGGGTGTTATCGAAATGCGTCTTGCGATGCATCGTGCGCTTGCGTTCCTGGCATTCATGAACCCAGACGCTACGCGTCTTCAATTTGCCAGCCGCACGCCATTCCTTAGCCACTTCCACGAACAGTTCGAGCGCCGCTTTTGCATCGGAGACAATCCCCAGATCCGGTCCGAACACGCGGCCAATCTGCGTCGGCTCAATATCGACGTGCACGAATGTCCGGCCCTTCGTATAAACCTCGACGCTGCCCGTATGCCGATTCGCCCATCGGTTGCCAATGCCCAGCACGAAGTCCGATGCAAGCACCGTTGCGTTGCCGTATCGATGCGATGTCTGCAAGCCCGCCATGCCAACCATCAGCGGATGGTCGTCGGGAATGGCGCCCCAGCTCATCAGCGTCGGAATCACCGGCACATTCAGGATTTCCGCGAACTCGACCAGCAAATCTTCCGCAGCCGCGTTCAGCACGCCTCCACCGGACACAATCAACGGCCGCTCGGATGCATTGAGCATCGCCAGCGCCTTTTCGATCTGCTTGCGCGTCGCCTTGGGCTTATAGACGGGTAACGGCTCGTACGTATCAATGTCGAACTCGATCTCGGCGAGTTGCACGTCGATCGGCAAATCGACCAGCACCGGCCCCGGCCGGCCGGAGCGCATCAAGTGGAACGCCTGCTGGAACACGCGCGGCACGAGCGCCGGTTCGCGCACGGTCACGGCCCACTTCGTGACCGGCTTCGCGATCGATTCGATATCGACGGCCTGGAAATCTTCCTTGTACAAACGCGCACGCGGCGCCTGACCCGTGATCGCGAGAATCGGGATGGAGTCGGCCTGCGCGGAATAGAGCCCGGTGATCATATCGGTGCCCGCCGGTCCCGACGTGCCAATGCACACGCCGATATTGCCCGGCGCCGCCCGCGTATAGCCTTCAGCCATGTGCGAAGCGCCTTCCACGTGCCGAGCAAGCACATGGCCGATGCTTCCGGCACGCTGAAGCGCGGAGTAGAACGGATTGATGGCCGCGCCCGGAACACCGAATGCCATCTCGATGCCTTCCTTTTCCAGCACGAGGACGGCTGCATCGACAGCTCGCATTTTTGTCATGAACGTCTCCTTTCCAATATGTTTCCAGGCCCGGTCCGAATACCGAACATCGCTGAGAAGGACTTTAAGCCGACCACGAAGTGGCGATAAGATCAGCAGAAGTCGCTTTATCCGATACAAAAAGTACGCAATGGAGGCCGTGCAATGGATCGCTTCGGGCAAATCGAGACGTTTGTGAAAGTCGCTGAGGCCGGGAGTCTTGCCGCGGCGGCCTTGGAGGAAGGGGTGTCGCCGGTGATATTGGGGCGGCGTATCGATGCGCTTGAAAAGCGTCTCGGCGTGAAGCTGATGTATCGGTCCACGCGCCGCCTGGTGGTGAGCGAGGAGGGCGCGGCATTCCTGGAGCGTTGCCGGGGGCTGCTTGCCGACTGGCATCAGGCGGAAAACGAACTCGCCGACGGAACGCGTCTGGTCGACGGGCATCTGATCGTCTCGGCGCCGGCGGCGTTCGGCCGGATGCACGTGGCGCCTCACGCACCCGTATTCCTCGCCGACAAACCCGCGCTGCAGATGTCGTTCAACCTGACCGACCGCGTGGTCGACCTGGTGCGGGAGGGCTACGACCTTTCGATACGGATCGGCGGGGCGGTCGATCAGAATTTCGTCGCGGTGAAGCTGGCGCAAAACCGGCGCGTGGTGTGTGGCACGCCGGCCTATTTCGCCAGGCACGGCAGGCCGCAGACACTGGAAGACCTGCCACGCCACAACTGTCTTGCGTTCAACCTGCAGGGCGGCCAGAACCGGGGCTGGTACTTCAGTCGCAACGGCAAGCTGGCGACGGTGCGCGTGGCCGGCAACCTGGATTGCAATGACGGCGAATTGCTGCACCGATGGGTATCGGAGGGTTTGGGGCTGGGCTGGCGTTCGACGTGGGAAATCCAGCGGCAACTCGCAACGGGCGAACTCGAAACCGTGCTGGACGAGTTCGCGCTGCCGGATTACGACATCCTGGCGGTTTATCCACAGCAGCGCTACGTGCCTGCGCGCGTGCGTTACTTTATTGATTATTTGAAGGAGATTTATTCCCGGCGGGATTATTGGACGGGAGTCGGCGAGGAGCCGGCTGGCGGCTTTGGGGGTTGGGGCGCTGGGGGGTAGGGTTCTGGTAGCGGCGAGTGTGGGTGAGGGTAGGAGGGGTGCTGCGAGCGGCGAGTGTGGGGATAACGTTGAGTCCTTCTGCTAGCCGCAGCGGCTGGCATAGATAGTATTTTCTTGCTTATTACTGTTAGCCCCTATCCGGGGCGGGACTTCATTTCTTTGCAAACGCGCAAAGAAACGAAGCAAAGAAACGCGTTCAAACCGCGAATACCTCAGTGTCGGCGTTGCTCACATTGGGTTTTTGGCCCGAACGTAGCACGGCCCCAAACATTTAACCCGCAGTTGAACAC
>NZ_JBAUSA010001204.1:0-2826 GCF_049581465.1 Caballeronia sp.
GCAGCGTCACGAACACCTCGTCGAGATGCCATGTGGTGCCAGGCTTGGGACGCGCCACATTCACTCGGCGCGCGAAGCCCGCTCCAAATTTGTCGCACCAGCGCCGGATCGTTTCGTAGCTCACGACAACGCCGCGCTCGAACAGCAACTCTTCGACGTCGCGAGGGCTCAATTGGAAGCGAAAATACCAGCGCACGGCGCAGCTGATAACGGCGGCCGGAAAGTGATGACCGTGATAGAGCGATTTCGATTTCTTCATCGCGTCATCTTAAACGACAGCCCGAGCAACGTGACAGTGCCATCTACGATGCATATTTAACCTTGACTTTACCTATCTCGTTGAGCGCGACGAGCGGACTTAACGCGATCGCGCATGCTGCTGAAGGGCTGTACGCGCAAGACAGCAACCCTGTCATGTCGATGTTGGCGGAAGAGGGAATCCGCAGCCTTGCTATGAGTCTCCCTCTTGTGTGGGATCATCCACAGGACATCGGCGCACGAGAAGTGACGCAGTATGGCGCGTAGCTTTGTGGCACGATGCTAGGTAATGTTGGCATGGCGCTGCACCATAAGCTGTGCCATAAGCTAGGCGGGACGCTCAACCTCCCGCACGCGGAGACGCACGCCGTCATCCTTCCTTACGCGATGGCGTTCAATTTGCCCGTCGCACCCGATGCAAGAGAACGGCTTTCGCGCGCACTGGACACTGCTGATCCAGCAATGGCTCTATATGAACTCGGCCGCAAGCTCGCGATTCCGGCTTCGTTAGCGGAGTTGGGAGTGCAAGAGGCGGATCTCGATCGCGTGGCGGAAATCGCAATGCGTTCACCATATTACAACCCGCGGCCGTTGACGCAGCAATCAATCAGAAGCTTGTTGCAAATGGCATTCGAGGGCGACGCACCTGATGCGTCATCTTTCCCTTGCCAGTAGCGTGTCCGTTGGTGAATACCGAAGGCGGAAAGGCTCTTCATCCGTATTTGCCGGCGCACAGCGACATGGTTACACATGGAGCGTGCATTGCCCGCATACGATTATTGGCTATGCCGTAGGTAATGCGATGAACATGGGCACTACCCTCGCGGTCTACGCGACGCTCTGCAAACAAACCAACACGCCCTTCGTCTTTCCCGGCTCGGCGGCGCAATGGAACAGCCTGACCGATATGACCGATGCCCGGCTGCTGGCGCGTCAACTCGAGTGGGCGGCAACAGCCGATGCAGCCAAAAACGGGGAGTTCAACATCGTCAACGGAGATGTGTTCCGCTGGAAATGGATGTGGTCGCGCATCGCTGAATATTTTGCGATCGATCCCGTCGCATTCGATGGTGAAGTGCGGCCGCTGGAAAGCCGAATGCATAATGCAATCGCCCAGTGGCGCAGGATCGCGACGCAGTTCGGCCTGGCGGAAGTGGACATCAACAAGCTGGCGTCGTGGTGGCACACCGACGCGGACCTCGGGCGGCCGATGGACGTGATCACTGACATGTCGAAGAGCCGAAACGCGGGTTTTCTTGACTTCCGCGCGACCGATGACGCGTTTTTTGATCTCTCTGATCGGCTGGCGGGTGAGCGAATTATTCCGAAGCGCAGCGCGACTTGATGTACGTCAACGACGAGCGATCGCTCGTGTAGACATGAATACACGGGGCAGTCTAATCATGCGGTGAAACCGAATCCAGGAGTTCTTGAACCTTGGTTTGCAGCTTGTGTAATGCCTGTTGATGTGTGACTAGTCCGCACAGTGCATTGTGGATTTCAATACCCAGAATTTCCTCAATGCGCGTGTAGACAGGCGTGAGCGGACGCATTGCATTGCAGATTTGCCCATTGCGCGCCAGGCCATCAACGAAACTGACGATGGGAGAAATGGCATTTAGCTCAGGATCGGAACTCACGCTAAAGCGCGGTGCAACCGGAAATCCGCTCCGAGCACTCGATCTCATTGCCTCCGACGACGTCATCCACCGGATCGCTTGCTGGGCGAGCGCAGCCCGGTCGGGCGGCAAGTTGCTGGGAACAGCCAAAAGAAATCCGCCGAGAGGTACGGACCGACGTACACCATGCACGTTTGGGTGCGGCAAGAACTCGACCTTCCCTTTTACCTTCGAGCGCAGATCCAGCTCAAGACGTGCCGCGCGCATCGACCAACCGTAACAGAGCGCTGCCCGCCCGGACATGAACTCGTTGAGACTGTCCTCCCAGTTGAATGCCAGCGTATCAGGCGGCGATACCGACAGGAGCTGCTGCATAAATGCCAGCGTCGCGTGTGCTGCCTTGCTATCAAGCCCGGCGCGGGCGCCATGGCTACGCTTGTTCTTCGAGCGCGTCAGCACTTGTGGCTCTTCGTCAAGAATGACCGCCCCGCCGTGTGCGTTCAGAAAGAACATAAATGCACTTGCGATCGGCATTCCTCGCGCAGCATTCCAGGCGAGCCCATACTGCGCGCGCTTGGGTTTGTGCAACCGGCGCGCTATGAGGAGGAGGTCCTTCAGCGTCGTGGGGTAGGCCAACGCATTGGTCTCGAAGATATCCCGTCGCGCGAGTAGGGACTCCACCGTCACGTACGCAGGCAATCCATACAGATGTTCGTCGTAAGTCACGCACTTCAATGTTGCCGGATGAAAGTCGCCAAGGTCTGCGGACGTCGCGCGAATATCTAATTCCAGAGGGGAGATCAATTCCTTTTGAGCGAACTCAGATAGCCATGGATAGTTTAACGTAACAATGTCGAACTGTGATTCGTTCCGGGCGCCATTCGCCAACGCCGCCTCGTACAGTTCCTGTAGGCGCGCCAACTGAAAGTCTTCGCTGCGGCCCGAATTT
>NZ_JBAUSA010001205.1:0-7410 GCF_049581465.1 Caballeronia sp.
GGCGCTTTCGACTCGGGTGAATACCGGCGGCTCGGCAAAGGCGGCCGCGAACTGTGGCTGCAGGCATCGTACAACCCCATCTTCGATCTCGACGGCAAGCCGTGCAAGATCGTCAAATACGCAAGCGATGTGACATTGCGCAAGACGCGCGACGCCGAATATGCGGGGAAGATCTCAGCCATCGACAAGTCTCAGGCCGTGATCGAATTCAACCTCGATGGCATTGTGCTCGATGCAAACGCGAATTTCCTGTCGACGCTCGGCTACACGCTCGACGAGCTTCGCGGCAAGCATCACAGGCTTCTGTGCGATCCGGAATACGTGCAATCAGATGCGTATCGCGCATTCTGGGACAAACTTCGGCGCGGTGAATTCGACGCCGGTCGCTACCGGCGCGTTGGCAAAGGCAACAAGACGGTCTGGATTCACGCTACCTACAACCCGATCCTCGATCTGGAGGGCCGCCCGTACAAGATCGTCAAGTTCGCCACCGATGTGACGGCCCAGGTGGAGCTTGAGAATTCGATTGCGACGAGAGCAGAAAGCGATAGTCGCAAGGTCGACGCTCTGCTCGCATCGGTGAGCCGCGCGGCGGCTGGCGACCTGACCGCGAACATCGACGTCGCCGGAAGCGAACCCATCGATCTGCTCGCGCAGGGCGTTCGTCAAATGATCAGCGATTTGCGCGAGGTGATTGGTACGGTCGTTGCGGCCGCGGGCAACCTCGGCAAGGCGTCGCTGGATATCGCCGGGCGGTCGAATGGCGTGGCCTCCGGTGCACAGGAACTCGGCGCGACGGTGGAGGAGATGAATGCGTCCATCGAAGAGTTGAGCGCATCGATCAATTCGATCGCGGAAAACGGTCGCAGCGCCGACGCACTCGCCAAAGCAACTCAGCAGGAGGCCGAAACGGGGGCGAAAGCCGTTACACGTTCGATTGAAGCCATGGCGTTGATCGACAAGTCATCGGAAGACATCAGCGAAATTACCAAGGTAATCGGCGAAATCGCAAGCCAGACCAACCTCCTCGCGTTTAATGCCGCAATCGAAGCAGCGCG
Organism: Caballeronia sp.; assembly: GCF_049581465.1. GTDB lineage: Bacteria > Pseudomonadota > Gammaproteobacteria > Burkholderiales > Burkholderiaceae > Caballeronia. The sequence goes on from NZ_JBAUSA010001205.1 coordinate 1,059, forward strand.
CGCAGGCGAGCATGGATTGGGCTTTTCGGTTGTGGCCGATGAAGTCCGCAAGCTCGCTGAACGCTCGTCGCAGGCGGCAAAGGAAATCTCCAAGCTGATCAACGAATCGGTCAAGCGTGTTGCGTTAGGCAGCGAAGTGTCCCGGCAAGCGGGCGACGCGTTTGAGAAGATCGTCACCGGCGTCGCCAAAACCACGCAGGCCATCGCCGAAATGTCGTGCGCCGCCGACGAGCAGATGCTCGCGGCCCGCGAAGTCAGCACGGCAATCCAGCACGTGGCCGAAGAGACGGAGAAGTCGGCGATGTCCTGCGACGGCATCGCGCACTCGACGCATGACCTGTCCGAAGGTGCGAAGCGTCTGAACGAAACGGTTGCACGTTTCGTCGTCTAAATACGTCGGTATGGACTGCTATATGGATGTGCCGATCGAATCCGCGATCGGTGGACCGGCGCTGCGCAGGTTGCTCGCGCTGGTCCACCGTCACACTGGCATCGCGATGAGCGAGAAAAAAAGCACGTTGCTGCAAGGCCGCTTGCGGCCACGCATGCGTGAGCTTGGGCTTGGCGTCTATGCGGATTACCTGGAGGTGGTTGATCGCGATCCAGCGGAGATACGCCGCTTCGTCAATCTTGTCACCACCAACGAGACCGCATTCTTCCGTACCCCGCGCATCTGGGCGTATTTCACGCAGGTGCTGCTGCCGCGCTGGCACGCAACGCACCCTGAGCGGTGCATGAGAATCTGGTCGGCGGCGGCATCGACCGGCGAGGAGGCGTACACGATCGCGATGGTCTGCGATGCGTTTCGCACACAGCACCCGTCGTTCGATTTTCAGATTGCCGCCAGCGACATTGCGTCCGATGTGCTCGCGCATGCACGCGAGGGCCGTTATGCGGGGCGCTCGTTGAACGCGCTGCGAGACGCTCATCCATCGGAATTCGCGCGCTACTTCGAAACCGACGGCGACGGTGCACGCATCGTCGCTGCGTTGCGTACCCGGGTGCGCTATTTTGAACACAACCTGTTCGAGCGCTTGAACTTGCGCGAGCCCTTCGACGTGATTTTTCTGCGCAATGTCCTGATCTATTTCGATCTTGCAGATCAGCAACGCGTAGTCGCCCACATGCATAGCGCACTTGCAAGCGACGGGTATCTGCTGCTTGGAGAATCAGAATCGCTCAGCCGCATGACGATGCCTTTCGAATTCGAATTGCCGTTGATTTATCGCGCGGGCGCCGACCATGCCACACGATGACGTGAACAAGATTCCCTTCCCTGCGGGTACGACGGTCGTGCGAATCGGCGAAGTGAAGACAGCCGGACGAGACGTGATATTGCGTGCAACGCTTGGATCCTGCGTGGGCATCGGTGTGCTGTGGCGCTCCCGGGGTCTCTACGCTCTCGCACATTGCCTGCTGCCCGATGCGCCGCCCGGCGAAGTGTCTGATGCAGGCCAGGGCGCGCGCTACTTACCTGGGCCGTTCCGTCGCTGCTGCGCATGCTCAATGCACCTGAACACGCACACTCCGAACTCGACGTCGTGATCGCTGGCGGTGCAAACATGCTGCATTTCAAAACCAAAGCCGCACCTGGCGGCCTGGTGGGCGACCAGAACGTGGCTTCTGCGCGCCGCGTGCTGCACGCGGCCAAACTGGGCGTTGTGCACGCCGAGGTCGGCGGCGAACACGCCAGACAATTATCGATTGACGGTGCGAACGACCGATTCGAGGTCAGGACCATCGAGAAACCTTGAGGGCGTACCCCATGATTGGTAAGGCCATCGCAGTTTCTCCCAGTGCAGCGACCTACGGCACGTTCTTTCTCGACGACGTCGAATATGCGCTCCCTGCCGACGCCATGCATGAAGTCGTCAGCACGCCGGAGCGCATTGTTGCGTTACCGCTTGCGCCGGAGTTCGTTGTCGGCGTGTTCAATCTGCGCGGAAAGATCGTACCGGTCGTCGATTTGAAGCGCCTGCTGAACGTGCCCAATAACAGCGCGCAAGTCAGCCGCCGCGTCGCGATCATAGAGCTAGACGGTGCATCACTCGGACTCCTGATCGATGCCACGGGCGAAGTCTGCCGCGCAGCTCCTGAACAGATCGCCGCCTTCGAGTATCCGGCTGGATCGACGTATCGCGTGATCGCCGGAACGCTGCGTCTGGATCACGGCAAGCGCCTCGTGTGCATTCTTGACGCGGCTGCGCTGCTGAAAATCGAAAACGTGCCGCAGATGGCAGCGCACCTGGCCGCCGAAAAAGCACGCGCTGCGCTGCTACGTCGTGCGTCGCAACGCAGGCAGTGCGTCGCGTTTCGTTCGGGATCGCATCGGCTTGCGTTCGAGATCAGTGTCGTCAGGGAGATCGTGCGCGTGCCTCCGATGATGCAAGTGCCGACGCTGTCCCATCCGCATTGCATCGGCATGCTGCGGCTGCGTGAGGAGTCGGTGCCGGTGCTGGATTTCGCGGATTTTCTAGGCATACGCGCTTCGTCGGCAAGCGCGTCTTCAAGCCAGGAGTCGGACGGTTCGTTCGAAGGGGACGAGCAACGCATCATCGTGGCTGTGGTCGGTGGCGGCAATATCGGCTGGCGCGTGGACGCCATCGAAACGATCGTTTCATATTTCGCGGATGACGTGCTGCCCATTCCGTTGCTCACCGACACCCGCGCCGCGATGTTTTCCGGTTGCATCACGAGTGAAAAGGCTGGCACGAGCGCGAGCGAAGTAATCCTCCTTGATCACGCCGCGATCTTTTCGCACGACGACTTGAACGCCTTCGCCCGAAGCCATCGGAATCTGCATGCAACTTCGCCGGCGAATGACCGAGGGGGAGCGCGCCAACGGGGGCGTCGTGAACAATACCTAGCGTTCCGGCTTGATCAACGGTTCGCGACGCCATTGAACACGGTGCGGGAGATTATCGAAATGCCGGCCGATTCGACGCCCGCGCCAGGTGGCCCTCAATTCGTCACGGGCATCCTGAATCTGCGTCAGCAGATGATTCCGCTCATTGATTTACGGTCGCTATACGGCATTACATCCTGGGCCTCCGATGACAGGGCACGACCGGAATCGACACGCAAGGTGTTGATCGTAGAACACGGCACGCGACGCTACGGCCTGATCGTCGACGCCATCGAAACGATTTTCAGCGCTGACGAACATGATCGAATTCGCGTGCCGTCGCTTATGCTGGGTGACATCAACGCGGGCTTCAATGCCGACGCACGGGCAGACCTGCGCGAAGCAGTCGAACTGCGGGGTGAGTCGAGCCCCGCCAATGCCAAATCGCAGACCGTGTTGATCCTTTCGCTTGCTCGCACAGCCGAACGCATCGACGTCGTGCTTGCCGCTTGAATACCCAACGCCCCTTGCTGCCGGCGGCATTCTTGTCCATCATCGAACGCATTCGCGCCCACACATGGAGACGTTCGATGCGCCTTTTCAATCCGATCCCGGGCGAACGCGTGGTTCACCGGGTTTTGCCGGCGAGCCGCATGTGAGCCGCCTCGTCTTCTTCTGCGGCCATGCGGGCACCGGCAAGACGTCGCTGGCGCGTCGCCTGCTCCCGCAGCTCATGCGTGCGACCGGCGAGCCGTTCTGCCTCCTCGACAAGGACACGCTCTACGGCCACTACAGCGCCGCCGTGATGGGCGTGCTGACCGGAGACCCGAACGATCGCGACAGCCCCCTCTATCTCAAGCATCTTCGCGATCCGGAATACCGCAGTCTTATCGATACCGCCCGCGACAATCTCGCTCTCGGCATCAGTGCGTTGATCGTCGCGCCGTTATCGCGGGAAGTGCGCGACCGGCGTCTCTTCGACCGCGCGTGGCTCGGCGTAAGCAACGACGTATCCATACGCATAGTCTGGGTGCACGTGCCGGAGGACGTCGCGCGTTCGCGTATCGTGGCGCGCAACAATCCAAACGATGCCTACAAGCTCGCGCATTGGGACGAATACCGTCAGCGACGCTTCGTACCGGACAGTCATGCGAGCCGCGACCTGTTGATGTTCGACAACCAGTCCCCCGACCCGCGTGCCTACGACGACCTGCTGCGTGCAATCCACGGAGGCTCTTAGGCAACCGCCAGCTTTCGCACCGTCTCGAGCGAACTTGCGCCCTCGTACAGCTTCCCGAAGCGATTGCTCAAGAACGCGTCCAGCGGCACCTGTTCCTGACGAACGAAGCCACGTTGCGGCAACACGCCCTCGCGGAACAGGTCGATCTCGGCGCAGATCGCGCCGGCCGTGGTGATCTGGATCGCGCTCATCGGTACGCCGCACACGGTAGTCGCGAAGATCTTGCGCGTGAATACGTCCTGCACGAGACGGCCGTCGCGCGTGCCGGTCGCCGTGACGAACACCAGCACGACATCCTGCGCCGTCGCCGGGACGGCGCGCCGCAACATCGCTTTCAGGCCCTCTCGATCGCTCGACATGCGAAGGTCGTCGAGCAGGAACTTCATCAGTTCACGATGGCCCGGATAGCGCACGGACTTATAGTCCAGCGCTTCCACCTTGCCCGCCAGCGTCTCGCAAAGCGTGCCCAGGCCACCCGAGGTATTGAAGGCTTCGTATTCGGTGCCGTCGAGCGAAAAATGTTCGAGTCCTTCCAGCGGCTGAACCCATTGCTTGCGGCCTTCGCGGATCGCTTCGCATGGCTGGCAGTACTCATTGATCAGCCCGTCGATACTCCACGTCAGGTTGTACTTCAGCGCGTTGGTCGGAAACTCGGGCAGCGCACCCACCCGCATCTTGATCTCGCGCAGTTCGGTGAAACGCTGTGCCAACTCGTTCGCCACGATACCGATGAACCCCGGAGCGAGTCCGCATTGCGGCATGAAGGCATGGTCGGAGTCTTCAGCGATCGCGCGGATCGCCTGCGTCGCGCTGACATCTTCTGTCAGGTCGAAATAATGAACGCCAGCGGCTTTCGCTGCCGTCGCGACGTTCACCGCCTCGTAGTACGGCAACGCGTTGACGACCGCATCGAAGCCATGCAGGGCGAGCGCACTGGCGGATTCGACGCATCGCGTAGCGACGCCCTGCGTTTCCAGCAACGCGAGCGCGTGCGTGTCGCGATCGAAAGCGGTTACGTCGTAGTCGCCCGTTTCACGCAGCAGATGAGCGATGCTCTGGCCGATCAGACCCGCGCCAACGAGGGCAATCTTCATGTTCATCTCCTGAAAAGGTGTTAGTCAGTAATGCAATCCCTGGACACCAGTTTAGGAGGGTATGAATATTGAAAACAGACGCAAAATGATGCGATTCGACCGGCATTTTCGACGTTTTGACGATGCAACGCATCAAAACGTCGAAGTGATGATTTAACTCATGCCGCCCCGGTCGATCTTGCGCGCAAGAATGATCGATGTAGTCGTGCGTTCAACGCCTTCGAGTCCTCCGATTTCATCGAGGAGATCGTTGAGCCGGTCGGGCGAATCGGCTCGCAACCACGCTACATAATCGAACTCGCCGCTCACCGCGCAGAGCAGTTGGATTTCGGGGATCTTGGCGAAGCGCTTTTGCAGGTCGCGACCGAATTTCGGCGTGAGCTTGATGCCGACATACGCCTGAATACTCGCGTCGAGTACATCCTGCCCTAGCCGCACGCCGTAGCCCGAAATCACGCCCGTTTTTTCGAGCCGTGCAAGCCGCGCAATCACCGTCGTGCGCGCAATGCCCAATTGCCGCGCGAGTTCCGACACGCTTTCGCGGGCGTTGACCTGCAGGGATGCAACAAGACTCCGGTCGATATCATCCAGTTGATCGAGGCGCGGCGGTCGCATGAAACAGTGTCCTTTGATTGAGGCGATGAGCGGCATTAAAGCACGGGTCAGCACAGGCGCGAACCTGCAACTGCGCGCCCGGCCAACGGATGACACCTCTTTTTGCAGTCGTATCGGTTGTAAGCAGTTGTGGCAATCGCCGCAGCGGGCCGCTGTCTCGTGATACAAATGGCAGCCGGTGAGCGGCGCGCATTGGCGTGTCGCTTGCCCATTCTCAACGGACTCAAGGTGTCGTACATGAAAAAAACATTCGTTGCACTGGCTGCATCGCTCGCCCTTACCTCCGCGTTCGCGACGTCGTCCGTACCCGTGGCCGCATCGGCACCGGCGCCCGCGTCCGCGGCGGACACGGCTTCACGCGGCCAGGCGCGTGAAGCGCGGGTCGAGCAACGCATTGATAAATTGCACGCCGACCTGAAGATCACGGCCGCCCAGGACCCGCAATGGACCAAGTTCGCCGACGTCATGCGCGACAACGGCCGCCAGATGGGCGAGCTGTATCGCCAGCGCGCGGCGCAGGACAAGACCATGAGCGCCCTCGACGACATGAAGCAGTAC
>NZ_JBAUSA010001206.1:0-1848 GCF_049581465.1 Caballeronia sp.
CCGATCACTTTTCCGTGGTACTTGACGCTCGAACCGTAGACATCCGCCGTCATCGTGACCGGCTCACCGATGCGCATCCGGCGCAGCTGCACTTCCTTGAAGTTCGCATTGACCCACACGCCGTCGAGCGGCACGATCGACATCAGCGGCGTGCCCGGCGAGACGCGCTCGCCAACTTGCACCGAGCGCTGCGCGACGTAGCCCGTCACCGGCGCCGGCAGCGTATTGCGTGAGTAGTCGAGGTAGGCGTCGCGGAGCTTAGCGGCGGCGGCTTGCACGTTCGGATGCTCTTCGATCGACGTGCGGTCGGTCAGCGCATGGTTCGATTGCCCCTGCTGGCGAGCGGCGTTAAGCGACGCCTGAGCGGAGGCGACAGCGTCGCGGGCGTGCGAGATGTCTTCCGCCGATACCGCGCCGGTGTTGGCCACCGCGACACGGCGCTTCAAATCGTCCTGCGCACGCGAGAGATCCGACTCACGCTGAGCGACGTTGGCCGCGTAGTAGTCGTTGTTCACGTAGAGCGTGCTGACCTGGCGCACGGCTTGACCGAGCGCCGCCTCGGCGTTCAGGAGCGCGATCCGCGAATCGGCCGGGTCCAGCGTGACGACCGGGTCGCCCGCTTTCACGATCTGCGTGTCATCCGAGTTGACCGCGTTGACCGTGCCGGTCACTTGCGGCGTGAGCTCCACGAGGTTGCCGTCGACGTACGCGTCGTCGGTCGACTCGTGATATTGCCCATACGTAAAGTAGTACGAACCATATGCACCACCCGCGATCACGATGCCGATGCCCAGGAGGGCGAGCCACAGCTTGCGTTTGCCTGATCCTGAGGGTGCAGGCGGCGTCGCGTTCGGCGGGGTTCCGACGGGGGCATGGTGTGCACGGTTGCTGTTCGATTGTGCCGGGTCCGCAATCGTGCGGTCAGCCTTGATGGTATCGCTCATGTCAATTCACTAGAGAGTTTGCAAACGTGCCGGTTCAACGCGCGGCGACGACGGGGTGGGAAGGCGCAGCTAAAGCCACGCTGCGGGATGTATCGGAGGACGCATCGGACGACGTATCGACGTAGCCACCACCGAGTGCCGATGCGAGCGCGATCTGCTGGTCGCGCCGGTTCATCAGCAAGTTGGCGACGGCCTGATCGGCCTGCAGCGTGTTCATGGCGGCGTTGAGCACGGTGAGCTGATTCGTCAGGCCACCCTTGTACTGCCGGGTCGCCAGATCGTCGGCCTCGCGTGCCTCCTGTTGCGCCGTTTGCGCATCGACAAGCTGCACGTCGCTTGAGCGGATCTGCGCAATTTGCGTCGCCACGCCGTTCAATGCGCTGATCAGCGTCTGGTTGTAGGTCGCTACGGCACCATCGAAATCGGCGTAACGGCCCTTCAATTGCGCACGCAGTTCACCCGCGTCGAAAATCGGCAAATGGATCGCCGGGCCCGCGCTGACCGTGCGGCTCGCCGCCGTCAGGAAGCGGCCGAAGCCGAACGCGTCCAGCCCGAGCGCGGCGCTCAGATTGATGTCCGGGTAGAACTCGGCCTTCGCTTCCTTCACTTCATGCGTGATGGCATCTACGCGCCAGCGAGCCGCGACAATGTCCGGGCGGCGGCTCACGAGGTCTGCGGGAAGGTTGTCCGGCAAGAGTACTTCGTCGCCGACGCCAAGCGTAGGCCGGGCTATCGCGACCCCGCGATCTGGGCCCTCGCCCATGAGCGCTGCCAGTTGGTAGCGGGTCGTCAGGATGCTGCTGTCGAGCGCCGCGCTCGGGCTGGACGCGTTCGGCTTCGGCCGCTTCCTGACGGCGGCGAGCCGCACGGTCAGCGCGGGCCCGGCGATCCATTTGCCGATTTT
>NZ_JBAUSA010001207.1:0-28239 GCF_049581465.1 Caballeronia sp.
TCGACTCGGGTTGAAGTGATGCGTTGCCCGAAAATATGCAACTAACCGTCTGACGCATTGACGTCCACGAGGACGAACCGACGGAGGCCCGGCCGCCAAGGCGGCAGCCTCGGTCGGCGCTAGTCGAACCGGCACCCCTCTTTGCTATCACGAATAAGTCATTTGACATTCTCGCTCGCGACATTAAGAATGGGCTGCATGTTGCGTTGCACAATCTTCGCATCATGTTTCGAAGCAGCCTCCATGTCCGCCACCCAGGAGCTTAGAGATGACCCAGTTTTCTCCGGAACAATTCGCTGCAACACAAAAAACGCATTTCGATACATTCTTTAGTCTGACTAATAAACTGTTTGACGGTGTCGAAAAGCTGACGACGCTGAACTTGCAGGCTGCCAAGTCGATATTCGCTGAAACGCAAGAGACCGCACAGACGACGCTGTCCGGCAAAGACCCGCAGGACCTGCTCAAGCTTCAACAGGCCCTGACGCAGCCGGCCGCCGAAAAGGCCCAGGCATACAGCCGTCATGTATATGAAATCTTGACGGATACACACGCGGAATTCGTGAAAGTCGCCGAAGCGCAATTTGCCGAATACAACCGTAGCGCGCAGAGCTTCATCGAGAATATTACGAAGAACGCGCCGGCCGGTTCGGAAGCCGTGGTGGCCCTGCTGAAGTCTTCTATTACCGCCGCCAATACGACCTACGACACCGTTAACAAGGCATCGAAGCAGGCCGTGGAAATTGCCGAAAGCAATTTCGATGCTGCGACGACGGCTGCGTCGAAGGCTGCCAAGGACGTCACCGCACAGGCGTCGCGCGCCTCGAAGGCCGCTTCCTGACAAGGGAACGCCCGGGCCGGGCCTTTCTGCACTGACCGCCGGGGCATTCGTCCCGGCGCTCGAAAAACGGGCTTGACGGCCGCCACCCTCTGCAGACTTCCGATCGGATCAAATGCCGAATCGTCTCGGGCCTTTAATGTTGCTGCAGCCTGAATTGGGCGCAGCAAAAAGCGCTGATTCAATTTGCCGACTGCGGTTGACCAAGACGGCACGCCGTAACTGCAAGTAGCGTTGCCTTTTCGTTACTACGGAATGCTGAGATTTCAGATTAAATCGGCTCAGCAAGCGCGTCGCTATAGGCCCCAAATAATGTCAACGTCTTGCTTTTGAGCTTCGCGAAGCATGTCCAAAAAAGGATACGCGCGCTGTGCCAATCCTGCACTGCGCTCGCGTACGCCCATCGCCGTTCCGTAGTGCATTTCATCGTGTTCATCCGATGTTTTCTGATCTTCTGCGATGGCATCTTCCAGACGATCGATGACATCGGGTAACTCATCGCGCGTGATAACGCCACGAGGACTCAGATGCTTGCCAACGATACCGAGAAGATAGTTTGCGAGGTCGGCGAGCATCAAGACATCAGGCGATGCTCGCGATTTGAATGTGATCAACATGGCAGGTCACCTCCTGTTAGGTGAAACCATTGGTGTGAAACAAGCCAGCGTCGATTGATATACGTGTTCGTATCGGACTCTTCTGGCCCCTCGACCGAATCGGACAAGAACATGCCGATTTACCAATACTATATCATATTGTGATATATGGATGCATCAAGCCGAGAGATATTGACCAGGCAAAAACGCAGCGTTGCCTAGACAGCACCGAAGGAATCCTCGCCGATAACCTCCGTCCCTAGGCGGGAAATAGTCCGGTCGACAGATACCGGTCCCCGCGATCGCACACGATGAACACGATCGTCGCATTCTCAACCTGACGCGCAATCCGTAAAGCCACTTCGCACGCACCCGCTGCTGAAACGCCGCAAAAGATCCCTTCTTCGGCAGCCAGACGCCGTACCATCGCTTCCGCAGCCGCCTGACTCACGGGCTCGACCCGGTCTATGCGAGTTCGGTCGAAAATCCTCGGCGTATGGGATTCCGGCCACCTCCGGATACCCGGAATGCGCGAGCCATCCTCGGGTTGCACCCCGACAATTTCCACGCTCGCCGGTTGTTCCTTGAGAAAACGCGATACACCCATGATCGTGCCGGTGGTGCCCATCGCGGAGACAAAATGGGTGATGCGTCCCTCCGTGTCACGCCAGATCTCGGGGCCGGTGGTCTCATAGTGAGCCAATGGATTGTCGGGATTGGCGAACTGGTCGAGGATCACGCCCTCGCCGTCCCGCTGCATTTGTTCGGCCAGATCACGGGCGTATTCCATACCGCCGGTTGCCGGCGTCAGGATTATTCGCGCGCCGAACGCCGCCATGCTTTGGCGACGTTCCACCGAAATATCTTCCGGTGTGACCAGGACCATTTTGTAGCCTCGAATCGCCGCCACCATGGCGAGCGCGATTCCCGTATTGCCGCTCGTGGATTCGATCAATGTGTCGCCCGGCTTGATCTGCCCGCGTGCTTCTGCATGCTTGATGATCGACAGTGCGGGGCGATCCTTTACCGAGCCCGCGGGGTTGTGTCCCTCAAGCTTGCCGAGAATTACGTTGCCCCGCGCGCGGATGTCGTCATCCGCTATGCGCTGGAGCTGGACCAGCGGCGTGTTGCCGATGGTGTCTTCAATAGTCTTGTAAGGCATAACGCTTTTCGTTTGATCGTCGCGATGAGCCGCCGGGCGTCCGGCGGCTCGGCTCGGCGGAGCGAGCCACCTGCCAGAAGGCTCACGGGCGCTTCGGGGTGGTGCCGTCTTTATGCGGGTTCACCGGTGCGAAGCGATTCTTCAGGTGCTGCAGGGGAGAAACCCGGAACATCTCGCGTCGCTCCTCTTCCTCGAAGAAGGCGAGCGACGGCTTCACCAGGTCGCTACGGCTTATCAAGCCCACCACACGACGCGACTCCACATCGGACACCACGGGTAACCGCTCGAGCCCATGCACCGCTAGCCGGTTGGACACGACTCGGCAGGTTTCCCCGGGCAACGCGATGATCGGCGTGTTGGCGCCGAACAGGTCGTTCATTACGTGGACGGCTGGCTTGCCACTTCGCGCGACCAAACCCTCACGCTCGATCATTCCGACGAGGGCGCCGTCTCGCGTCACCGGAAACGCACGATGTATTTGCTTCTCACCGAAGTATTTCGTCAGCACCTCAGCGACGGGCGCACCCGCATCGATTGTCTCGACCTTCTGCGTCATGACCTCTTCGACGAAATGGCGTTCGAGAGGATCAATGCCGTACTCCCGGTAGATGTGGTAACCGCGGCGCGCGATCTTCTCGGTAAGGATGGAGCGGCGCATCATCAGTACGGTGAATCCGTATGCGACAGCCGAAGCCATGAGCAGAGGCAACAGTACATTGGCGTCATGCGTGAGCTCGAACGCGAACACGGTCGCCATGATCGGTGCGCGCATCATTCCGCCTAGCGTCGCCGCCATGAATATCAGCGGCCAGACGGCCGGCTCCCCGCCGGGCATATACGGTGCGACGATCGTTCCCATGGCCGCACCCATCATCAGCAGCGGAGCGAGTACGCCTCCCGATGTCCCCGAGCCAAGCGCGACGACCCAGATGATTGCTTTCACCAGTATCAAGGCAACCACGACACTTATCGCAAGATGGTTATGCAGCAAGTCGCCGATAACGTCATAACCCACGCCAAGCGCGCGTGGCTGGAAATATCCGCCAATGCCCACGGCAATGCCGCCGAGCGCCGGCCACCACATCCAGTGAATCGGCAGCTTGCCGAAGAGGTCCTCGACCTTGTACAGCGACGTCGACAGGCCCCAGGACATCGCGCCGGCCACCAGGCCCGCAAACACGCAGGAAATGAGGCCGAGCGGACCCAGTGCGAGGGTTTGCATCGGGAAGAGGGCGCCGCTGCCGATCAGGAGAGGGCGGGTGAAACCGGCCACCGCGCACGCGACAGCAACGGGCAGCAAGCTACGCGGGCGCAGTTCGAACAGCAGCAGTTCGACCGCGAGCAGGGCCGCCGCTACCGGCGTACCGAAGACCGCCGTCATCCCGGCTACCGCGCCGGCGACGAGCAGCGTCTTGCGTTCACCGCCGGTCAGGTGGAAATATTGTGCGAGCAGTGAGCCCAGTGCGCCGCCCGTCATGATGATTGGCCCTTCCGCACCGAACGGGCCGCCGCTGCCGATCGCTATTGCGGAAGACAGGGGCTTGAGCACCGCCACCTTCGGCGACATCTTGCTCTTGCCGAACAGGATTGCTTCGATTGCTTCCGGAATGCCGTGTCCACGAATGGCCTCGCTGCCATAGCGAGCGATCAGGCCGATCACCAGGCCGCCGATCACGGGGATCGCGACAACCCAGAGACCCAGGGTATTTTCCGCGGGCGAGCGACTGGCGAACGACAGCGACTGGAAGAAGAAAAGGTTAGTAAAAAAGTTGATCAGGTGGAGCAGGACATAGGCGGTGACCGTGCTCAACCCGCCGACTACTACCGCAATAGCGGTGATGCGTAACAGGTGGGCATTTTCTGCAAAATCACCCCTTGAAGCCTTTTCGTGCACGTTAACTCCCCATGTATTCGGATTTGTTTGCGTCGACTGACGAAACGGTGTGACCTTGCTGAAATGCCACCGAAGGTCGGCAGTGTCCGCATGCGAACCTAAAAATCGACCTGCGGAACGCGGAAGCTACCCGAAAGCGACTTCAGTTCCGCTTGATGCAATTCGGCGAGCCGCGCGAGGATTTTCTCGCCGGTGTTGAGCAAATGAACCTCAACCTGGCGGCGATCAACAACGCTTGACTTTCTCCTGACCAGATCCAGCGCCTCGCATCGCGACACGAGCGCAACCACCCCGTGGTGCTGCGCCTGAAGCCGTTCAGCCAGTTCGCCAATCGTTGCCCAATCCCGGTCGGGATAGCCCTTGATATGCAGCAACAACAAATACTGCAGCGGAGTAATGCCTTCGTCCTGAGTAGCTTGCTCGGAGAACCGCTCGAACCGCCTCATCTGATAACGAAACTCAGACAGCTGTTCGAAGTTCTCTTTGTTCAGTGCGCGAAAAGCTTCCTTCATGGGTCATAGTCCAGTCAACACCCTAAGTAGAAACTATATCATAGAGTGATATAAATGCGCTTGGATGACGGCCCCTGGACGAGGCGCTCCCACTGTGCATTTAAGGCTAGGCGTGTGTTTGTCTGTAGAGGCCGCGTATGAGGTCTGCCTGCGTGATCATGCCAGCGAGTTTCTTCTGCGCATCGAGCACCGGAATATGGCGATGGCCATAAGCGGCGAATAGCGGCACGAGCTTGGCGATCGAAGTCGTGACGCTGGCCGTGGACACGTCGGTCGTCATGATGGATGCGACCGTCAGCGCTGAACGTCCGGGGCCGGCAAACCATCGATCAATGAACGCCGCCAGCATCCGAAAGCTTCCGGCCTTCATGTTTCTCGCGATGTCGGCCCGGGTGACGATACCGATTACGAACGCGCGTTCGTCGACGACAGGAAGGGCCTTGACACCGTGACGTTGAAGTACGGCGGCCGCTATTGCAACCGTCGTGCCGGATGTGATCGAAACGACGGAGCTGGACATGATGTCCGCGCAACTCAGTCCGCTGAAGCCGCGTACATACGATTGCAGTTGTATTTCCAGGAGCAGCGATTCGAGATCCGCAGGGTCGATGTCCAGCAATTCGTTTCGACGACCGAGTACCGCCTGGAGGTCTTCCCGCGTGAATCCGGGGCTGGCCGATGGCGAACCGACGCCTTTGTCCCTGGCTGAGCGCGTGGCATGAGGATAGCGATGCCCGGTCGACGCGTGAAATACGATCGCAACCCCCAACAGCGCAAACGACTGCGCCGCTATTGGCGCGAAGACAAACTCAAAACCGAGCGCATGCACGGCCGGCCCACCGAGCACGGCGGTGAGCGCGACTGCACCCGAGGGAGGATGCATGCATCTGAACACGAACATCGCACCAATCGACAGTGCCACCGCAACCGCCGCGGCATGGATCGGGTTCGTGATCCAGGTGGCACAGGCCACGCCGATGACCGCGGAAATACTATTGCCGCCGATGATCGACCAGGGCTGGGCGAGCGGGCTAGCGGGCACCGCGAACAACAACACTGCGGAGGCGCCCATCGGCGCGACCAGCAGCGGGATGAGCGCGGTGTCGCCCACGAAAAGATGCATCACGCCCGCGGTGACGGATATGCCTAACAACGCACCGAGACAGGACCTGAATCGTTCGGGCCAACCCAGCGTGATCGGGGTAGGGGAGAAGCTGAGGAACCAGCGCGCGAGAGCCGATCGGACCATAAGTTCGGAAGATATCCTGAGCGGGGCGACGTTGCATGGAACGTCGCCCGCTCAGGCAGCGTCTCCCGTCAACCGTAGTGTAAAAAAACGTCCGATTGTGACATAGTTAAAGGCATCGTCCGGGTCGATTCGCTGGTTACCTCAGAGGTCCGTGGAGGAAGTATTTCGTTATGTCGTTCGGAATCGGCACTTTTGAACAGAACATCGCACGATACGTGTTCAAGCAGGCGGCCCTGATTCTCGCCACCCCACCAACGGGACAAGAAATTTTCGTGATGGTGACCGATAACGATTAAATTTACCTTCAGGCTATTTGCAAGGCGGGGGATTTCGTCGGCGGGGTTTCCCGTCACTAGATGCTCGGTCGCGGGAATGTCCCACTCCCGAAGTCTCTCGATTCCCTTTTGAAGAACGGCTCGCGCGGCCGTCTCATCGACGTCGAAAACGACCGACGACAACACGTCGAATCCGCGTGTCCAGTGCGCGCAATTGAAAATCGCGACCAGGTGCGTGTCGGCTCGGAGTTCCTTCGCGAGCATCGCACCGCACCGCAAGGCGGCTTGTCCCTCCGGTGTAGCGTCATAACAAAGCAGGATCCGGTCAAATGAAGACATCAGCGACTCCCAGGTGGGCAATACTTCACGTGCCGAAACGCAAACCCAGCGACACGGGCTTGTGCGCCGCTACAGACGTAGAGGGTCTAAAGCTACGTGAGGAGCGGAACTGCTTCGATTAGCGCGACACCCAACAAGGCGCCAATCACCGCGCTGATCAAATTTGGATGCCATCGATTCAGATGGAGCGCTGTAAGCAGGCTCCCGATCAAAACGACTCCGAGTAGCGCAAAGATGGCTACAAAGAACGCATTTTGAAAATTTCCGGCGATGATCATGACTCTTCCTCCCGCCATGTGATCTCGTTCTAGTGGCTAGTGGCAACCCGAAACAAGGGGACACGGCAAAACAGATGCACGATCAAATTATACATCATGTTGTGATATAACAAAGGCGGGAATTGCAGCGTTGATTTGGGAGGGGTCTGTGAACAAAACTATCTCTTGTCCGGCTCGCAAACGGGTGGCCCAAATTCGCCACATCGGGATGATCTTCGGAATCGCAGCCTGGGTGGCGAGCTCAAGCGCGCAGGCGACCGCGATCAAGGCGGTGTCCGGTACCTACGGGCAGAACTGCGGAGCGCAGCGCGGCAACGCCACCCCCGATCTCGAGACACAGTGCGACGGTCGAGACACGTGCGAGTATCGCGTCGACAGGAGAACGATCCGAGACCCCGCACCGGGTTGCCCAAAGGACTTTGTCGCGGAGTGGCGTTGCGGCGAAACCGAGTTCCATACCGCCATGCTCAGCCCCGAGGCTGGGGCCGGCAGCACGCTGGTGCTGACCTGTGTACGCGCGACGGGTTCTGGAAAATAGGTGCTCTGTGTGCATCTCGCAGGCGAGGGCGCTCCAAAATAATCGCAAGATCGGGTCGAAAAGGTCAGTGAGGCGCATTGGGGTCCTTAACAAGTTTGAAGAGACTATCTTCGTGCGACGAGTCGTCGTCCAAAGCACTCCACTGCGACAAATCGCCCACCGGCGTTTGAGAATCAATAATGTACGATAAATGAATCTTTAAACGAGAGGATTCCTGATGCAACTCACTCCGGCGCAGATACAGAAGGTCAAATCCACGGCTCCGGTTCTTGCTGAGCATGGCGCAACGATCACAAGACATTTTTATCAGCGGATGTTTAAGCATCATCCTGAATTGAAAAATGTCTTCAATCAAACGCATCAAAAAAGCGGTAATCAGGCCGAGACGTTGGCGCGCGCCTTATGGGCCTACGCCACCCACATCGACGAGCTCGGCGCACTCGGCCCTGCCGTCGCACACATCGCGAACAAGCATGTCAGCCTGAACATTGAGCCGGCTCAATATGACATCGTTGGCGAGCATCTGCTGGCATCGATTGTCGAAGTGCTCGGCGACGCGGTGGATACCGAGACTGTCGATGCCTGGACAGCCGCCTATACACAATTGGCGAGCCTGATGATCGGCGCTGAGAAGAAACTGTACGACGGCGCCGACTGGAAGGGGTTTCGTCGTTTCACGGTCGTTCGCAAGGTTCACGAGAGCGGCGAGATCACCTCGTTCTACCTGAAGCCGGTCGACGGCAAGCCGCTTGGCGACTTCAAGCCGGGTCAGTATGTAAGCGTCAAGCGTTACATCGATGCGCTTGGCTACGATCAACCGCGCCAATACAGCATGTCGGATGCGCCGCGCGGCGACCATCTGCGCATTTCTGTGAAGCGCGAGCGCGGCAACGCCGGCGCGTCGCCCGGCGTCATCTCTAACGTACTGCATGATGGTGTCGGCGTTGGCGATTCAGTCGAGGTCACCGCACCGGCGGGGGTCTTTACGCTCAACACGGACAAACATACACCTGTCGTACTGGTCAGCGGGGGGGTGGGGATCACGCCGATGATCTCGATGCTCGCCTCGCTCACTCAGGACCAGAAAGCGCGCCGGATCGTCTTCGCACACGGGTGCCGCGACGGTAGCGTCCATGCGTTCAAGGATTGGGTCAATCAATGCGGCGCCGTGCACGGAAATTTATCGAAGCATATCTACTACGAAGCGCTTAGCGAAGGCGATGTTCGCGGCGTCGACTACGACGCCGCAGGGAGGGTCGACCTGTCCTTGCTGGTCGACGATGAACTTGTCGCGACCGCGGACTTCTACGTATGCGGGCCGATGCCTTTCATGCTTGTGCAGAAGCAAGCGCTCGAGCATCTCGGGGTCGATGCGTCGCGCATTCATACGGAGGTGTTTGGCTCGGGCATGCTCGACTGAGTCGCTGGACACTTCGAGAACGCTGAAACTCGCGGCGTTCTCGCGAACGCGTATATCGAGACAATGGCCTGACATGGGTGACGAGGGTGACAATGCCGCAGCGTTCCCCGCGATGCGTAATTTGTCACCTGATTTTGGCTAGCCAAGTCACGTTTCGCAGGTGCGGCTGGGCTCACACTACGCTTGCGCGGTGTCCCGATGGGGTTCGAAGTCCCGCGTTAGGCATGCTCTCGTAAATGAATCGACATAGTCCATCATGGAATCGACCGCGAGTCCTGCCCCGCGCTCGTCACCGGACGCTATGGCATTCGTGACTTCAGCGTGCAATTGGCTTGCCGTTTTCAAGTCATTGAGTTGATGGTGCTGCATGAAGTAGAACCGGCGAGATAGCGCGTGCAGGGGGGCAATCGCTTCAGCGGCGAACGTGTTGCGCGCCAGTTGCGCCATTAGCTGGTTGGCGACATACAAGCTTCGCAGATAGGCCCGAACGTCGCCGCGTTCGCCCGCAGTTTCAAGCATGGCCGCGGCGGCCCGCATCTGGTCCCGTTCGTTTGGGAGGGCGCGACGGGCCGCACGCTGGGCGATGAGCCGTTCCAGTTCGCGGCGCGTCTCAAGCACAAGTAGCTGTTCGTGAATATTCGGTTTGGTGATCATGATCCCGTGGCGCGGCACGATCTCCACGAGGTGCGCCGCCGCAAGCCTTTGTGCGGCTTCCCGCACCGGCGTTCTGCCGATCGAGACCCGCTCCGCGAGCGATACCTCTGACCACACGCTGCCAGGCGCCAGCTCAAGCGTGACGATCAATTCTTCCAGTTTTTGATGGGCTTGCTCGGCGAGCGTGCCAGTTTCTTCGGCATCGAGAATGTTCGGCATGGAGCTGGGATCAAGAGAATACATTACTAATATGTTAGCCCTGTAAGGAAGTTTTGTCCAACGGGCTGACCTCTCACCCCGGTCTGCCTCCCTTCCCTATAGCCCGTTCTGGGCGCAGCGCCAATAGCCACACCACTTCTTTGCCACGGCGCCTTTTCGGGCACGCCGCTACGACCGGCCTGAGAGCAAATACCAGTTGACACCTCCGCCCTCGATGAATATTGTACAAACATATCGCTGACATATCACAGAAACATCACTCCGGAAGAGGGTGGGTTCGATGGCTCAACAGGAGACGCCAATGAAGATGAAAATCAATTACCGATGGATTATTGCGATCGCGTTGTTCGTCGCGTACAGCATCCAGTTCCTCGACCGAGTGAAGACCAACCTGCTCAATCCGCTTATCGCGGGGGACCTCGGGTTGAGCATGGCCGATATTGGTACCGGCACCTTTCTAATGCTTATCTTCTACGGACCGTCGCAATATATTTCCGGGGTGCTCACTGACAAGTACGGCGCCAAGAAAATGCTGATCTTCTCGGTGGTCTCGTGGTCATTCATGACCTTTTGGATGGGCTTTCTCCATAGCCGATACGAGTACTTCTTCCGAATGGCCCTGTTTGGCATGTTGATTGGTACGGAGTACGTTCCATCGGCCCGGATCCTGATGCGCTGGTTCAATAAGGAGGGGCGTGCCCAGGCACAGGCGCTTCTGTCGTGGGCATGGATTCTTACGCCGGCGTGGGCCAGTATTCTTGCGACCCAGATGGCGGCCCATACCGGAAGCTGGCGCACGGTGTTTTTCATCACCGGCGCGCTCGGTGTGTTTCCGTTGCTGCTGATCGTGCTGGTCGTATTCGACCGGCCTGAGCAATATCGCGGCATTACCCGTGAGGAGCTTCACTACAGCTACAAGGAGGAGATCGAAGCCGGGATTCTGAAAGGCGACAATTTCGAGGATGTCCAGAGTCAGATCCTGAAGGTCAAGAACTTCTCGTTCCTCGATCTCTTCAAGAGCCGGGCCTATATAGCAGTGGTGCTCGTCGATGTGGTCATGCAAGTGGTGTATTGGGGCGCATCCATCTGGATTCCTTTGTATCTTGCGGACAAATTCGGCTTCAAGCTCCAGGCCATGGGTTATTGGAGCGCGCTCTACTTCCTCGCGGGAGCGATCGGCAGTTTCGTGTCGTCGTACCTGTCCGACAAAGTATTTCGCGGCAACCGCCGGATCATGATCGCGACGTGCTTCGCCGGCCTGATTCCCTTCGTGCTTGCTATCGCCATGATGCAGACCGGCAATCACGCATTGCTTGCGGTCGTCCTTTGCGGCATGGGATTTTTCGCGAATATGGCTTGGGGTCCCTTCCTGACGGTACCTGCCGAAATATTCACGCCTGAGGTTTATGGCAAGGCGATGGGTTTCGTGAATGGCGTCGGCTACGTCGTGGCCGCGTTTAGCGCCAAGATCTTTGCAAGCCTCATCGTGACGACCAGCGCCGGTAAGGATTACACCCAGGGGTGGATATTCCTCGCCGGTTGCATCGTGCTCGGCATCGTCGCGTCCTGGTTCATTCAGACCGGGCCTCAGAGCAACTCGACCAGCGAAGCGATGCCGGCAAGCGAGCCAGCCACCATTCAATAGTTCATTTCGGAGAGATCCATGCTAGTCACCAGGCACGAAGGTAAAGTAGTTATCCTTACTATAGACCGACCCCAGCGCAGAAATGCGTTGGGTACAGAACTCGTGCAGTCGCTGCGCACCGCGCTGCATGCACTCGACGCCGATCGAGACGTGCACGCCATTGTGCTGACCGGAACCGCGCCTGGCTTTTGTGCGGGCAGCGACCTGAAAGAGCTGGCGCAGATGAATCTGGCGCAAATGTGCGAGCACGAGGCGCTCACCGCTGCACTGGCTCGTGCCATCCCCATGCTAAGCAAGCCCGTCGTGTGCGCCGTATCGGGTTTCTGCCTGGGCGGCGGGTTTGCCCTGGCCGCCGCGTGTGATCTTGTCGTGACCGGCAAGTCCTGCCGGTGGCATATGCCGGAAGTCCAGATTGGCTGGATTCCGCCATGGGGTCTGCAATTCCTGCTCGGTCGCTGTACCCCGGCGGCCGCGCGGCGCCTCGCCTGGGGAATCGAGGAAATCGACGGCTCCGAGGCGTGTCGCCTGGGGCTTGCGGACTACGTGGCACTCGAAGACGACGCCCTCTCGCTGGCCATGGCGGTTGCGCATACGCTCGCGGAAATGCCGGCGCCTGCCGTCGCGGCGACCAAGCGCTATTTCCGCGACAGCTTCGCCGTCAACGGTGAAATCCGTGATGCGGAAGCCAATCTTCTGTTTGCCGAAAACTGCGGCCATCCGGTTGCCAAGGCAACGCTCGCCAAATTTGGGGTGAAAGCATGAGCAAGGTATGTTCGGCCAGAGAGGCCGTTGCATTGATTCCCGACGGTAGCAACGTCGCCTCCGTCGGTGTGATCGGATGGATCACGCCCGACAGCATCCTCAAGGCAGTGCGGGAGCGCTATGACGCCACTGGCTCCCCGGGCAACCTGTCGTTCTACTTCCCCTGCGGTACCGGGGACTCAATGGGAATCAGGGGGATGGACTGGGTCGCGGTGCCGGGCCTCATGAAGCGTATCGTCTCCGGCTCATACGTCAATCCACTTGATCCCCGGACAGGTCGCCGCCCGGAATTGATGCGCCTGATCCGGGAAAATCAGATCGAAGCGTACAGTTGGCCAATCGGGGCGAGCATGCACTGGTTGCGCGAAGTCGCGCGCAAGAGTCCCGGCTACATGACGCGAATCGGCCTGGGCACATACGTCGATCCGCGCCAGCAAGGTGGCAAGCTGACCGAACGTAGCGAAGAGAATCTGATTCGCCTGGTTGAGTTCGACGGCGAGGAGTACCTGTTCTATCCGACTCGCAAGCTTGACGTGGGCATTATTCGGGCGAGTAGTGCTGACGAATTCGGCAACCTGTCTTTCGAGGGCGAGGCGTTGATGTCGTCAGCGCTCGCCATCGCGCTAGCGGTCAAGGCGTGCGGCGGGCGGGTCATCGCGCAAGTCAAGAGCGTGACCGGGCGGCGCACCCGGGCAGTCCAGGAGGTCAAGATTCCGGGGGTGCTGGTCGACCACGTCGTCGTCGATCCCGAGCAGATGATGGTGACGGATACCTATTTCGACCAAGCCTATCTCGGCGGTCAATCGCGGGATTTCAGCCGGTTGGCGCCGTTGCCGCTGGGCCCCGATAAAGTCGTGGCGCGCCGTGCGGCACGCGAGGTGCCGCGAGAAACGGTCAGTATTTTCGGTTTTGGTGCGTCATCGGATGCGCCCTTGACGATGTTGGAAGACGGCATTTTCGACGGCGATGCGATCGACGACTACTGGATGACAACCGAGCACGGCACCTTCGGCGGCCTGGTCATGAGCGGCTGGCAGTTCTCGGCCAACCTGCATCCGGAGGCGTTGCTCGATGGCTTGGCGCAGTTCGATTTCATCAACGGCGGCAATTGCAAATTCGCGGCGCTCGCCTTCGCGCAGTTCGATTCGCATGGCAATGTGAATGTCAGCCGGTTCGGGACGTTCAATCCTGGGGCCGGTGGGTTTATCGACATCGCCTACAACGCACGCGACCTTATCTTCACGGGCACCTTCACCACGGGCGGACTTGTCACGGATATCTCTTCTAACGGGCTGAGCATTGCCAACGAAGGGCGAGTGCAGAAGTTCGTGACGAAGGCCGAGCAGATCACTTATCCGGTGATGAAGAATGTTCGGGAACGCGGACAAACAGCCAAGATCATCACCGAACGAGCGGTGTTCCAGGTCGAACCAGACGGCCTCGTGCTCACGGAAATTGCCAATGGCGTCGATGTCCGCAAAGACGTGCTCGAACAGATGGAGTTTCGGCCGAAGCGAATCGCGGAGCCGCTTAAATCCATGGCGCCGGATCTGTTCAAGGCCTGACGACCCCGGCCAAGCGGCTTGCTGCCGTCCGGCCGGTGTCCGGCAGCAGCAAGGCGCCATCGTGGCATCCCTTTGTGAGAGACATCTAAATGACAACGGTACATGTGGCACCCGGCGTGGACAGGCGACCGGTGCAGGAATTGCACACTGATGTGCTCGTGGCTGGCGGCGGCGCGTCGGGATTGGCAGCCGCTGTAACGGCCGCCCGGCAGGGCTGCAAGGTCGTCTTGGTTGAGAGGTACGGCTTCTGTGGCGGCGGCGCAGTCGCCGGCCTGTCCGGCACCATCTGCGGGCTTTACGAAGCGAGCGACGGCAATGCGCCGCCGCGGCAGTTGGTGCATGGCTTTGTCGATGAGTTCATCACGCAGATGGAACGTCGCGGCGGCCTGGGCGCGCCCCTCAAGTACGGCAAGACCTACACGCGTGTGCATGAACCGCTTGCATGGCGCGAAACGGCAGACACTATGTTGGCTGAAGCCCGGGTGACGACGCTCTACCACGCGATGGTCACTGAAGTCCTGCTTGACGGCGATCGGGTCGCTGGCGCGCAAATCTATACGAAGGAGGGCAAGCTGCGCGTGCATGCTGCCGTCACGATCGACGCCACCGGCGACGCCGACCTGGTCTCGATGGCAGGATTCCCGACGACCATGGGCGATCACGGGCGCGTGCAGAATCCGACGATGATCTTTCGATTGACGGGGGTAGATGTCGAGCGCTTTGTGGCGGCCTATGGCAACGATACGATCATGCCCGCTGAGGTTTCGGCGCAGATCGTCGCCGCGAACGCCAATGGCTATCGCCTCCCGCGCGCCAAGATTTGGCTATTTCCGACCACGCGGCCGGGCGAATTGCTTTGCAACTGCACACGGGTGACGGGTGCCGATGGCCGGGAACTCAACCCCGTGTTGTATCGCGACCTGTCGGAGGCGGAATTCGAAGGACGCATTCAGGCGCGCGAATATGCGCGTTTCTTCCGCGAGCATCTGGCCGGTTGCGAGGCAAGCTGGATTAACGACACCGCCGTACAGGTGGGCGTGCGGCAGACGCGTCAGGCGAGCGGCGTAAAGACCTTACGCAACGCCGACATCCTCTCCGGCGCCAAGTTTGCCGACGGCATCGCTCGCTCGCCCTGGCCGATCGAGCTTCATGCTGGAGACCGGCCTCGCGTCGAGTGGCTTCTCAACGACTATTACGAAGTCCCGTTTGGTTGCTTCGTGCCAAGCCAGGGCGAATCGCTGTTGGTCGCCGGGCGTTGCCTGTCTGCGGAGCATGAAGCTGTGGCGTCCGCGCGCGTGACGGCCCAGTGCTTTTCGTATGGTCATGCGGTTGGCCATGCGGCCGCGCTCGCAGTCAATGAACGCATTGACGTGCGGCGCATTGCCGGAGAAGACGTTCGCCTTCTCCTCGATCACGACGGTGCGAGGCTGAGTTGATGTGTGCGGCGAAGCGGCCGGTGCGCTATGCGCGGAAGCCACGCTATCGGCCGGCGGTTTCGCAAGATTGTTAAATGGTAAGTATTCCTTATACAATCAGGGAATAGAACAGAGCGGCAGATGTTCGCGCTCGCTTCGATTTCTGCATGGCGCATCAGAGTGAGGGAGCACGGTAGGGATAACGAAGTAAAAGCTGCTTTGGCGCAAAAATAGGCTCGACAGACCGATTAAAGTAGTCAGCCCAACAACCTGGTGGTTGGTAGTGAGTAAGCGGAAAGGATGTTAGATGGTCGACATTTTGAGCGACAAATCATCCTTTCATGCATCGGCGTTACCGACGACTACAGGAATCTTTCGGATTTTCTCTATGCCTTCACTCCTC
This sequence comes from Caballeronia sp., assembly GCF_049581465.1. Taxonomy (GTDB): domain Bacteria; phylum Pseudomonadota; class Gammaproteobacteria; order Burkholderiales; family Burkholderiaceae; genus Caballeronia. The sequence continues at coordinate 15,765 of NZ_JBAUSA010001207.1, forward strand.
CCGCAGCAATCCCCGTTTGCGCAACATGGGCTCGGCGCGAGGATCGCGCCCACGAAAAGCCCTGAACGCCGAGCGTTGTTCGCGACTATCACCTGCGCTATACACGTACCGCAGCAGCTTGTCCGCTAGCGCGGGATCGAATGCATCGCCGGCTTCTTCGAATGCGTCGAACGCGTCGGCTTCCAAAACCTCGGCCCACATGTAGACGTAATACCCGGCCGCATAATAGCTGCCGCTGAAGATATGCCCAAAGTGGGGTAGCCGGTGGCGCATGCCCACCTCGCACGGCACACCGATACGCTCGCGCTCCGCAGCCTCGAACCGGGCAATGTCGATGCCCGCAGGATCGTTCTGCTGATGCAACGCCATATCGACCAACGCTGACGACGTGTAGGCAACCGTCTCGAACCCCTGGTTGAAAGTCTGGGAAGCCCTGATGCGCTCGATCAGCGCAGCCGGGATAGGTTCGCCAGTCGTCACATGGCGCGCGTGCTTCGCGAGCACTTCCGGCACGGTGGCCCAGTTTTCCATCAACTGCGAGGGGAGTTCCACATAGTCTCGCGGAACACTCGTGCCCGACAGGCGGCCGTAGTTCACATCGGACAGCAAGCCGTGCAGGCCGTGGCCGAACTCATGAAACAGCGTGCGCACGTCGTAGAAACTGAGCAGCGTTGGACCATCGTCGGAGCGGGCGAAGTTGTTGTTGTTCACCACGATCGGTGTCACCTTGCCGCCATTGCGCGTTTGCCTGCGATAAACGTGCATCCACGCGCCGCCCTGTTTATTGGGCCGGGCATAGTTGTCACCGAGGAAGATCCCCACGCGTTCATCTCCGCGGCGCACCTCCCACAGGCGCACGTCCGGGTGATACAGCGGCACGCCGGTTTGCTCGCTCGTTTGCTCGATGAACGACACGCCGAACAGGCGTGCCGCGCAATCGAACATGGCGGCAAGCATCGCGTCCAGGCTGAAGTACGGCTTCACTTGCGCATCGTCGAGTGCATAGCGGGCGACCCGTACCTTCTCAGCCAGGTAATACCAGTCCCACGGTTCAATGTCGATGCGCTCACCCAGCGTGGCCGCTTGCGCCGCCAAAGCATCCCGCTCCTCTTTAACGCGGGCCTTCGCCGGCTCCCACACCTGACTGAGCAGTTCATGGACCGCGGAGGCGTTACCGGCCATGCGATCCTCAAGCGCGTAGTCCGCATAGTTTTCGTAGCCGAGCAAACGCGCCTGTTCCTGGCGCAGCGTCAGTATTTCGCGAGCTAGCGGCCGGTTATCGCGTGCCGGATTTTCTCCACGCGTGGTCCAGGCACGCCAAGCCGTTTCCCGCAGATCACGGCGAGGGGACCATGTAAGGAAAGGCTGCACCAGCGAACGCGAGAGCGTAATCACGTAGCCCTCCACGCCGCGTTCCCTGGCGGCGCTATGGGCTGCCTGACGCAAAAACTCAGGCAAGCCAGCGAGGTCCGCTTCCGTTACTAACGGCAACTGATAGGTGGATTCGTCGGCGAGTACGTTCTGCGCGAATTGCGTTTGCAGGTCGGCGAGCCGCGTAGCGATGTCCGCGAAACGCTCACGTGCGACCCCTTGCAGCGTGGCGCCTGTACGCACGAAATCGGTATGCAGGCGTTGCAGCAAACGCTGCTGCTCTTCGCTGAGATCCAGCGCGGCAGTTTGCTGGTGGACAGCGTTGAGCCTGGCAAAGAAACCGGCGTGCATTGTCACGTGGCTGTCGTGTGCCGCCAGCAGCGGCGCCATTTCGCGCTCCACCGCCTGCAACTCGGCCGGTGATTCAGAGGCGCACAGGTTTTCAAAGGTCAGCCGCACACGATCAAGCATGGCGCCGGCGGCATCGAACGCGGCCACGGTGTTGTCGAATGTGGGCGCCGCCGGATTGTCAGCGAGTGCATCGATTTCCGCCAGATGCTGTTCGAAGAGCACCGCGAAGGCGGACGCGAAATGGTCGGGCTTGATCTGCTGGAAGGGTGGCAACTGGTAGGGTGTTTGCCAGTCCTGTAGCAGCGGGTTGCCGTTGTCGGTCATATCGATGCGCCTGTTGGGTGTTGATGATCGAGAAGTGAGCATGATATGACATCGCCATAGAACCCCTTATCAGAGCGTCCGCAACGCAAACCGCTTCAGCTTGCCGGTTTCAGTACGCGGCAACGCGTCGATAAATTCGATCGCACGTGGATATTTGTACGGTGCGATCTGCTCCTTCACGTACGTCTGCAACTGAACGACAAGCCCCTCACTCGGCGAGTAACCCGCATTGAGCACCACGAACGCCTTCACAATCTGCCCGCGCTCTTCGTGCGCCACGCCCACCACGGCGCATTCCGCCACAGCGTCATGGTGCATCAGCACGCTCTCCACTTCAGGACCGGAGATGTTGTATCCGGCCGAGACGATCATGTCGTCGGCGCGCGCCTGATAATAGACGTAGCCGTCCGCGTCGATTCGAACAGTATCGCCCGGGAGGTTCCAGCCGTTGCGCACGAACTTCCTCTGGCGCGGGTCGCTTAGATAGCGGCAACCCGTCGGGCCTTTCACCGCAAGCTTGCCGAGTTCGCCCGTCGGGACTGGCAACATGTCGTCGTCGACGGCCTGGACGACGTAGCCCGGCACCGCGCACCCGATCGCACCGTTGCGCGTCTCTTTACCCGCACTCGAAATGAAGATGTGAATCATCTCCGTGCTGCCGATCCCGTCGATCATCTGCAAGCCCGTGGCCTCCCGCCAGAGCTGTCGCGTGGAATCCGGCAACGCTTCGCCCGCCGAGACGGTTTTGACGAGACTAGAGAGGTCAAAGCGCGGTGCGAGCCCGGCCATCTGCCGATAGAACGTTGGCGCGGTGAACATGATCGTCGCGCGAAACCGTTCGACGGTCTGAAGCAGCGTCTCCGGCGTGAGGCGCTCGATCAGCACCGTCGACGCCCCCACGCGCAACGGAAAGCACAGCAGGCCGCCGAGCCCGAATGTGAACGCAAGCGGAGGCGTGCCGCAGAATATGTCGTTGGCGGTGGGCTTGAGCACGTGGCGCGGAAACACGTCGCACATCGCAAGCACATCGCGATGAAAATGCATGCAGCCCTTGGGAGAACCCGTCGTGCCGCTGGTGAATGCGATCAGGCATACGTCATCGGCGGCGGTATCGACTGCGGTGTATTCGGCTGGTTGGGCGGCGGCCAGGGTATCGACAGAATCGGGCGCATCGTGATGAAACAGCCGCGTTTGCAGCAGGCTTTCGCAAAAGTGCGCGTTGCCGCGTTCGCTGCAGTGCGCGAGTTCATCGACCAGGCGTGCGTCGCACAGGGCCGCCGAGACTTGGGCACGATCGATGATCTGCTTAAGTTCCTTGGCGCGCAGAAGCGGCATGGTCGGGACCACGACGAGCCCCGCCTTCAGCGAGGCGAGCCATGCGATCGCCATATGCAGCGAGTTCGGGCCGCGCAGCAAGATGCGGTTGCCCGGCACGAGCTTCATTACGCTGGTCAGCACGTGCGCGGTCTGATTCACGCGCATGCGCAGTTCACGGTACGTGGTCGCATGCGGCGTGCCGTCGACTTCCGACCAGATCGCGGGCCGCTCGCCTAAGCCGCGCTGCGGCTCTTCGTCAATCGGCCGGTCGAGCAGTTCGACCGCGCAGTTCAGGCGCGCCGGATAAGCCACATCGGGGTTGTCGAGCAAAAGCTGCGGCCACTCGTCGGGCGGCGGCAAGTTGTCACGGGCAAACGTATCAACATGAGATGAGGATTCCATCGTTATCTCTGGTGGCGGCGGGCAAGTTAGACGGGGTCGTTAATCCGGAATGACGGCAGTTGCTTCAATCTCCACTTTGGCTTTATTTTCAATGAGCGCCGCGACCTGCACGGCGCTCATTGCAATATCGTAGTTGCCGATGAGCTCACGAAACGCACCACCAATATCCTTGAGCGCCGCGAGATATTCGCGCTTGTCAGTGACGTACCACGTAAGTCGCACGAGATGCTCGGGGCGTCCGCCTGCTACAGCCAGCACGGCGACAACGTTCTCCAGCGCCTGCCTCGCCTGTGCGGCGAAGTTGTCGCTCTGAAAATGTGATTCGGCATCCCAACCAATCTGTCCAGCTATAAAAACTTGCGTACCGCGTGCTGCGACGCCGTTTGCATATCCTCGCGGTTTGACCCAGCCGGGCGGGAGCAATGCTTGCTTCATGACTGTTTCTCCTGTGCTTCGGTTGTCGCGGCCGGATCGAAACGTGTGAGGGCCGCGCGGATGTCGTCGGGCAGGGGGGTTGATGTACCTGCTTCGATCGATGTCGTAACGAGCACCTGGTGGGCGCTGAAACGCGTCTCACCGTTTGCCTGTGCGGTGATATCGACTGCGATTGAGCGAGCGCCAATTCGCTTGAGCGCGAGCGACAGGTCGAGAATGTCGCCCATCAGGCTCGGCTTCGAGAACGTGCAATCGAGCTTCACGATCGGCAAGCCGACGCGGCGCTTACTGATCATCACCGCATAGTCAATGTCGAGCGCTTCGTTGAACCAGTCCTCGACAAGCGCATTTGTCATCACGAGATACTGTGGAAAAAATACGATACCAGCGGGATCGCAATGCGAAAATCGAATGCGCACAGATCGCTCGAAACGCGCAGGTTCGGCGTTCATCGCGTAGTCCTCGCAGCGTGGGCCTTGAGCAGATCACGCCCGACAATAAGCTGCTGCACTTCAGTCGCACCTTCGTAGATGCGCAGCGCGCGGATCTCGCGATACAGTTGCTCCACCACCGCGCCGCTTTGTACACCGCTTCCGCCCCACAATTGCACGGCGGCGTCGATGACCTGCTGCGCGCCTTCGCTCGCATGCCACTTGGCCAGCGCGGCTTCGCGCGTGACGGACTTGCCCTGATCGCGCAACCACGCCGCGCGATAGACGAGAAGCGCCGCGCTGTCGATGGTGAGCGCCATCTGTGCGAGCTTTGCTTGTGTCAACTGGAAGTCGCCGAGCGTCTGGCCGAACATCTTGCTCGACGCCGCACGCTCGAGTCCTTCGCTCATCGCACGTCGCGCAAACCCGAGCGATGCCGCCGCCACGGACGTCCGAAAAATATCCAGCGTTCGCATCGCAAGTTTGAATCCTTCGCCTGCATTGCCGAGCAACGAGGCGCGCGGCACACGTGCATGTTCAAACGAGAGACGCGCCAGCGGATGAGGCGCAATCACGTCGAGGCGTTCAGCGATGCGCAGCCCCGGTGTGTCCGCATCGACGATGAACGCGCTGATGCCCCTCGCACCCGGCGTCTCGCCCGTTCGCGCGAACACCACATAGAAATCCGCGATGCCGCCATTCGAGATCCAGGTCTTCTCGCCATCGAGCACATAGGAGTCCCCATCTTCGATCGCGCTAAGCGCGAGCGCCGCGACGTCAGAGCCTGCATCGGGTTCGGTCAGCGCGAAGGTCGCGATCGCGTCGCCACTCGCGACACGCGGCAGGTATCGCTCTTTCTGCGCGTCGCTGCCAGCGAGCGAAATCGCACCCGAGCCAAGTCCCTGCATGGCGAGCGCGAAGTCGGCGAGACCGCTGTAGCGCGCTAGCGTTTCGCGCAGCAGGCAAACAGCGCGGGTGTCGATGGTGTCACCGTGTCCGCCGTAAGCCGTGCCGCCGACGCCATAGCGCAACCACCCGGCCGCGCCGAGTTCGCGCACGAGCCGACGACATGTCGCATCGACGTTTGCGTGATCGGCGTGCGCATTGCGTAGATGTTCCGATGCCCACGCGTCGATACGTGCGCCAAGCTCACGATGCCGCGCGTCGAAGAACGGCCACGCGAGAGCGTCATGGAATCCGTCCGAACTCGTTTGAGGATGTGTCAACTCAGTCTCCTTCGAAAACCGGCCGGGTCTTCGCCGCAAACGCACGATAGGCGCGGCCGAAATCGTTGGTTGCCATGCAGATCGCCTGAGCCTGAGCTTCCGATTCGATGGCCTCGTCGACGCTCATGCTCCATTCCTGATGCAGCATCTTCTTGGTGATGCCGTGCGCGAACGTCGGTCCGGAAGCAAGTTCATTGGCAAGCGCGTGCGCAGCGCTGACGAGGTCGTCAGGCTCGCACAGGCGGTTGTAGAAGCCCCAGGCGAGAGAGTCGTCACCGCTCGCCGAGCGTCCCGTAAAGAGCAGTTCAGATGCCCGCCCCTGGCCGATGATGCGTGGCAGGATGGCGCATGCACCCATGTCGCAGCCCGCAAGGCCGACGCGTGTAAACAAAAATGCAACCTTGCTGCGCGCGGTGCCGAGCCTCATGTCCGATGCCATCGCCATGATCGCGCCGGCGCCGGCGCACACGCCGTCAACCGCCGCGATTATTGGCTGCGGACAATGGCGCATTGCCTTGACGAGGTCGCCCGTCATGCGGGTGAACATCAGCAACTCGGGCATGGGAAGGTCGACCAGCGGCGCGATAATGTCGTGCACGTCGCCGCCCGAACAGAAGTTGCCGCCTGCGCCGTAGATCACGATGACGTGCACGTCGGTTGCATAAGCGAGCTGCCGGAACAGGTCGCGCAATTCCGCATAAGACTCGAACGTCAGCGGGTTCTTGCGCTCGGGGCGGTTCAGCGTGATCGTGCCGACGCCGCTTGTCACGCTCCAGCCGAAATGCTCGGCGGCATAACCACTTAGTGTCGTCCGGTTGCCGGCAAAGAGCGCGGCGGTGTTCTCGTTCATCGACAGTCTCCGTTTCTGTTTCCGTGTGCCCGATGCTTCATGATTGCGTGCGCTCGCGCAGATGCTGTTTAAGCTTGCCGAGTTTCTGATGCACGCGCGCCTTGTCGGCGAGAGGCAAGCCGCCCAGCAATTCGACGACCCATTGTTCATGCGCTTGCGCCATCCGATCGAACAACTCGCGGCCGATTGGCGTGAGACTGACCGCGAACGAGCGGCGGTCGTTCGGATCTGCATCGCGCACGACCAGACCTTCCTTTTCCAGTTGGTCAGTCAGGCCCGTTACGTTGCCGCCCGTGACCATCAGTCGTCGCGACAGTTCGTTCATCTTGAGGCCTTCGGGATGGCGTTCGAGTTGCGCCATCAGGTCGAAGCGCGGAAGCGTCGTATCGAACTCCGCGCGCAGGCGCTTGCGCAGTTCCGCCTGCACGAGGTTGGTCGTCGTCAGCATGCGCAGCCATAGACGTAGCCCCATGTGACTGTCCACGCCGGTGCTCATTTCGAGGTCGACGACGTTGTCGGTGACGGAATTGGCGACTTTAGCCTTCTCGGTCGCGCTGCTTTTAGCGGTGCGAATCGCGGGTTTGGTCACATTACTTCTCCACCTGAAATCGATATTGTCTGCCCGGTGATCGATTCGGAGCCCGGCGAACAAAGCCACAAGACCGAATTGGCGACTTGCTCCGGCGTGACGAAGCGCCGTTGCGGATTGGAACGCAGCAGCGCTTCACGTGCTTCATCTTCGCTGCGGGCGGTCTGCGCGACAATTTTCCCGATCGACTGTTTGAGCAACTCGGTTTCGGTGTAGCCGGGACAGACGGCGTTCACGGTCACGCCGCGCGTGGCCACTTCGAGTGCGAGCGAGCGCGTCATGCCGATCACACCATGTTTCGCCGCGCAATACGCGGCCACATAGGCATAGCCGATCTGGCCGGCCGTGCTCGCGACATTGACAATGCGGCCGCTGCGGCGTTCCAGCATTGAGGGCAGGACGGCTTGCGTGCACAGGAATACGCCCGTGAGATTCACGTCAAGCATGCGTTGCCACAGCGCCAGGTCGGTCTTTGCGAAGGGCGCAGCTTCGGCCTGTCCTGCATTGTTGATGAGGATGTCGATGGCGCCATGCTGAACGGTTGCGGCTGCGAACGCCGTGCTGACCGAGTCAGGCGAGGTGACATCGACGCTCTGCACGTGAACGGTGCCAAGGTCGTTCAACGCTTCAGCTTGACGCGCAAGCCGCGTTGCATCGCGGCCCATCAGCGTCACATGCACACCCGACGCTACCAGCGCGCGAGCGACCGCAGCACCGATGCCGCTGCCACCGCCCGTCACGACCGCGTGTCTTGGCCCAAGGGCTTGCGTAAGAGAATCGCTCATGCTTCATCCTCCGCGCGCTTGGCGCGTTCACGCTCGTAATTGCGTTCGAGCTGCGATTTCGCGGCCTGATATTGCTTGGGCCAGGCGATATCGAAGTAACCGAGCTTTGCCGCTTCGTTAAGCGTCCACGCGGGATTCGCAAGATGCGGCCGTGCGACCGCGCACAGGTCCGCGCGACCCGCCGCGATGATGCTGTTCACATGATCGGCTTCGGAAATCGCGCCGACCGCGATCGTCGCGATACCTGCCTCGTTGCGCACGCGATCGGAGAAGGGCGTCTGGAACATGCGCCCATAGACGGGCTTCTCGTCCTTGCTGACCTGTCCCGACGACACATCGATCATGTCCGCGCCGGCTTCCTTAAAGGCACGCGCGATCTGCACAGCGTCATCGGGCGTGATGCCGCCCTCGACCCAGTCATGCGCCGAGATGCGCACGGAGATGGGTTTGTCGTCGGGCCACACGGCGCGCATCGCGCTGAAAACCTCCAGGGGATAACGCAGCCGGTTCGCGAGCGAGCCGCCGTATTCGTCATCGCGATGATTCGTGAGCGGCGACAGGAACGCCGACAGAAGGTAACCGTGGGCGCAGTGCAGTTCAAGCCAGTCGAAGCCGGCTTCAGCCGCAAGCCGGGTCGAGCGGACGAACTGTGCCTTGATTTCCTGCAGGTCGTCGGTTGTCGCTGCACGTGACCACTGGCTGATGCCCGCGAGATACTGCTGGCGGGACGCGGACACGATTGACCAGTTATCCTCTTCAAGCGGCTGGTCGATGCCTTCCCAGCTCACGCGCGTGGATGCCTTCCCGCCCGCGTGTCCTAGTTGAATGCCGAACTTCGCATCGCTTTGGCCGTGTACGAATTCGACGATCCGCCGCCACGCATCGCGTTGCGTATTGTTATAGAGCCCAGGACAGCCCGGCGTGATGCGGCCTTCGGGCGATACGCAGGTCATCTCCGTCATCACGAGCGCGGCACCGCCCATGGCACGCGCGCCGAGATGCATCAGGTGATAGTCGCCGACCACCCCATCGACAGCGGAGTACTGCGCCATCGGCGACACCACGACGCGGTTCTTCAACGTGACGCCGCGCACTTTGAAGGGCGTGAACATGGGCGGGATCGAGCGTTTGCCTTGACCGCGAGTGTCCAGCCCCGAGCGCTGCGCGACCCAGTTTTCAAATTCGGCCAGATAATCGGCGTCGCGTGAACGCAGGTTTTCGTGCGAGATGCGCTGCGAGCGCGTGAGCAGCGAATAGGCGAATTGCTCAGGCTCGAATGAAGCATACCGCTCCACATTCTCGAACCATTCCGTTGAATTGCGCGCGGCGTTCTGAATGCGCAGGACGTCGATGCTGCGTACATCGGTGTAATGATCGAGGGCTGCGGCGAGATCGCCCGGATGCGCGGCGATGCTATTGGTCAGTTCGATCGCATCTTCGAGCGCGAGCTTCGTGCCCGAGCCGATGGAGAAATGCGCGGTGTGCGCGGCGTCGCCCATCAGGACGACCGGCGTCACACCGCGGTCACTGCTTGGACGATAGTGAACCCACGTTTCGTTCACGACGCGCGGGAAGCGAATCCACTGCGCGGAGCCGCGCAGATGCTGCGCGTTGGACTTGAGCGCGTGACCGTCGAGGTACTTCGCGAAGAGCCGCTCGCAAAACTCGATGCCGTCTTCCTTGCTCATTTCGTTGAGGCCTGCCGCACGCCAGACCCGCTCGGGTGCCTCCACGATGAACGTCGAAGTGTGTTCGTCGAACCGATAAGCGTGTGCCTGGAACCAGCCGAATTCAGTCTTTTCGAAGGCGAACGTGAAGGCGTCGAAAAGCTTGTCGGTGCCGAGCCAGACGAAGCGGCAATCACGCAAGTCGACGGTGGGCCTATAGGTCGCGGCGTACTTGTTGCGCACGACGCTGTTGGCGCCGTCGCAGGCGATGATGAGATCGGCGTCGTAGGCTTCGTCGTCAGTGACTTGCGTTTCGAATACGAGCTTGACGCCGAGTTCTTCAGCGCGCGCCTGAAGAATGTTCAGGAGACGCTTGCGGCCAATACCGCAGAAACCGTGTCCCGAGGAACGCAGCGTGCGGCCGCCGAAATGGATGTCGATGTCGTCCCAGTGATTGAACGCACCGAGGATCGATTCAGCGCTGGCAGCGTCCGCGCGGCGCAGGTTGTCGAGAGTCTGATCTGAAAACACCACGCCCCAACCGAAGGTGTCGTAGGGGCGATTGCGCTCAACGACGATCACCTCGTGCGCAGGGTTCTGCTTCTTCATCAAAAGGCCGAAATACAGGCCTGCCGGGCCCCCACCGATGCAAACGATCCGCATGCCGCGCTCCTCGCTGAAGAATCTGGTTTTACTTTAGGTATTAATAGTTTAGATGTCAAGTAGTTTGGTGGGAAGGGTTAGCCCCGTTCGGAGGTTTGACGCCGTCGTTCGCTTCAGGCAGGCGCGCGATACACGGCGCCGAGCTTTAGAAACGCTTTACTTTTTTTCCAGGTCGTTGGTGCCGGCCACGGCGTGACTGAACATTGCTTCCATCCTCCTCAGGAAATAAACGACGAGTTATCCGATGCCGTGGCCGTCGCCCATGAAGAACCACGATGCGCGACGGCCCGGCGACGGAGGGATTCACGCTCTAGTGGTGTGCGAAGAGGCCCTCGCACGGGGTCACGGCGATATGGCTCCCCGCTTGGGACAGTCCAGGGACCGCACCGCCATACGCCTCTTCCGAGCCAGTCGCGTTCGAAGACGTTCAGTGAGACGCGCGCCTTATCCGGAAAAATAAGCATTCCTATTTATTTACCAAGCCTCCTCGGATCGCTGACCTGACGATGCCATGGGATCCCCGCAAAGAAAAATCCGCCACCCTATAATGATCTTCCCCCCTCGTTCACAGGCTACCTCATGATCAAGTTTTACTACCACCCTTCTCCCAACCCCGCGAAGGTCGCGCTGTTTCTTGAAGAGAGCGGACTGCCATATGAACTCGTGCCTGTTGACACCCGCAAGGGCGAGCAGCACGACCCGGCCTTTACGGCGATCAACCCGAACGCGAAGACGCCAGCACTGGTCGATGGTGATGCGACGATCTTCGACAGCAACGCGATCCTGCTGTATCTGGCGGAGAAGACGGGCCGGTTCGTACCGGCGAACACGCCCGAGGCACGTGCGCAAATGTACTCGTGGCTGATGTTCGTGGCCACCGGCATTGGACCTTACTCGGGCCAGGCGGTGCACTTCAAACACTTCGCGCCGGAGCCCAAGGCCTACGCCGTGAACCGCTACGACTTCGAAGCCTGGCGCCACTGGAACATCATCGACGCGCAGTTAGCCCAACAAAAATACATGCTCGGCGACGAATACACCCTGGTGGACATGGCGGTATGGGGATGGGCGCGCGCCGTGCCTTTCGTCCTGGGCCCCGAAGCATGGGAAAAGCTGCCGCACGTCAAGCGTCTGCTCGACGAGATCAATGGCCGCCCGGCGGCGCAACGGGCTGAAGCCCTCAAGGCGCGCCATGCGTTCAAGGCCGAGATGGACGATGCCGCGCGCGAGGTGCTGTTTCCCCAGAACGCACGCTTAGACGCTTGAGCCCACAGGCGCGGTTTGTTCGCGCTGACTGACCGACCGCTTGCCGTCGTGAGAACTTAGGTGTCTCCCGATGGCTTGGCGCTGAGTTCGGCTACCCGCCAGGGACGACAGCCGTCACCACGCCGACCACGCCACTGTCGTGCCGAAACCGCCGCCCGCTTCCTCATTCTTCCTGCTCCCGCACGTCGACGCCGTCTGACTCTCGGCATCAGGTTTACCCTGATACCGCTTCCACCGATCGCCACGCTCTGGTATAAATCCGCCCCAAGCTGATTACGTTTTAGCACGGCAAAAAATCGACTTCACAGCGGGTGTGAGTCAGAAGTCAGAAGGAGCGGCATGGCGCGCGTTGTAGTAGTGGGCAGCATCAACATGGACATGGTGGTCGCAACCGATGTGTTTCCACGTCTGGGTGAAACGCTTTTTGGCAAGCGCTTTTCGACAAATCCGGGCGGCAAGGGTGCGAATCAAGCGGTCGCTGCTGCCCGGCTTGGCGCTGACGTCACGATGATCGGCTGTGTCGGCGCCGACGCGTTCGGCGAACAGATGAAAGCGACGCTCAACCGCGAAGGTATCGACACGCGCTGGGTCTCGACGGGACGCGAGGCGACCGGAATTGCGTCCATCACGCTGACGGGCGGCGATAACGCCATCGTGGTCGTGCCCGGCGCCAATCACGAGCTTGCGCCCGCCGATGTCGATCGCGCGCAGAGCGCGTTTCGCGATGCCGACGTCATCCTCGCCCAACTGGAGGTCCCGCTTGCGACCGTCCTTCACGCGGCGCGGCTAGCCCACGCC
>NZ_JBAUSA010001208.1:0-2081 GCF_049581465.1 Caballeronia sp.
GTCAACGTCAATGCCCTCAAGGAGCCAATGTAGTTGTTCGGTCGTCAACTCGATCACCGCCTGTGGTCGACGTGGCCAGACGAAATGGTCCTGGTCAAAGCGCCGCAGCATCAGCCAGAAGCCGGTACGCTCGTAGAACAGCAGCTTGACCCGGTTGCGGAACCAAGCAACATTCAGCATACCGATTGAAGTTTGTCACAATGGAATAAGCATGGCGCCCCTTGCACGGTCAGCAACTTCAAGTGCTACGCCGCAAGGGGCGCGGCGCCACGGAAGTGATTCACGTAGAGGTCTGTAACGGGCTATCACGGGAATTACCGGGATGGATGTTTGACAAGGCGCGTTGCGGTGCGATGTCGTTGGGTTCTCCGAAAGTTAGCCTGAGTGCATTGATGGAACTGCGAGACGCGTGCTGTCGCGTGATGGTGGATCATCGTCTTCCTTGGTTCGAGAAAAGGAAGGCACCTCAGATGAGCACATCGCTGCTGATTCCAAAGAAACAACTGGTTTTATCGCTGTAGCGGGAAGAGCAGGTGCTCCTCCTCCCGGCGTCATCGCACGAAGAGCTGGTACGGGGGCATTGTCAACTTGCCGAGAGTGAGACGTTTCGGAATAGTCTTAAAGAAGTAGGTCGGTGCCGACCCTCTTCCCCGTTACCGAGCAATCCCTCGAAAGTTGCGATGCTGGCGGAACGTCGAACTAATGTTTCGGCTTTGCTACCTGCCAACAGGGAGGACTCGTCTATGCATCGTTCATCATCCGTTGACTAGATGAGGAACGTGATTTTTCCCATAGTCACAAAGGACCCACCGGGCTTTATATCGAGGGCCATCATCACAGACCGAAACGGTGACGGACAAGCAACCGGCGCGCTTGGTTGCTTTACAAGCGAGGCGCAGGCGTGCCAATTCGCTGTGGAATATGTAAAATCCGAAATTGGACGGCGTTGCTTACTGACGCTTACTGAATAACGTTCATGCGCGTGAAGCTACTTCGAGATGATCGTGTGAATCACATGGCATGAGTTTGTCGCCGACCGTCGTTTCATCGCGTGTGCGCTGAACTTATACGACCGACGCCGCTTCTCGTGAGAGGTTCTGGACTCTAACGTCGGTGGGGATGAGTAGGGCTGTAGGTTGCGTTGCCGGAATTGTCCTTGTGCACGTGATTCTCGCTTGGAACGCCGCTGACACCGAGAAGGTCGTGCGCTCCCCGGTCACACCGGTGATGTCTGCGCCAGTAAAAGATCCTGCAGTGCCTGCATCGTAATCGGCTTTACGATGCATTCATCGAAGTCCGACATGGAAGCACTTCCCTTCAGGTCGGAGTGTCCCGTAAGCGCGATGATGCGAGCTTTTTGAGCGCGCTCACGGCCGCGAAGTTCGCAGCAAACGTCGCGGCCGTCTGCATCGGGAAGGGTTATATCCAGCAGTACGAGGTCAAAAAATTCTTCGGAACAACGGCGCAACGCGCTAGCGCCGTCATATGCGACGCAGGTGCGGTGTCCCATTCCCTCTGCGATGTCGGCGCATATGTCCGCACAAGCTACGTGGTCATCGACAAATAAAACGTTCATTTTGTTCCTCTTCTTTCGTCGGCGCGCGCCAGGATTGCTCGGAGCGTGTCGTGGCGAAGCCGGCATCGACTGCTAACCCCGACGCGCACGTCCGAATCGCGAAAAACGAAGCTTCGACTGCGAGCAAATAACTCGTTCCAAAGCTCGGCGCTATGAGAGACGACAAGCCCCGTGACTTCACATTCGCCGGTACATCGAGACTTTCGTTGTTGCGGAGCAGGCGCCAACGGAACGCCCTGCTTGGGCTGCCGCGGGCTCAAACAGGCGTATCTACCCAGATGCGACCCCAACGATTCGCGTAGGTCACCGCCTGCTCATGGTCGAAAAATAGTCGAGTGCGGGGAAAGAGTGCGGCGCATGGCCAAGCTTTTGAACGACAAAGTCCGCCGCAAGCAGGCCACCACCATGGACTGGACACAAGCTCGCTGTAAGCAAAAAACCGCGACGGGAGCTCGTAGATGGCGCTGTCATGAATACCCTCTCTCAGGTTACCGCCTTCGTCTAT
>NZ_JBAUSA010001209.1:0-2537 GCF_049581465.1 Caballeronia sp.
GCACCGCGGCCGCGCCCAGCGGGTCTTCCGGCAACCACGACGCGTCGCCGTAGCGTTTCGCCAGATACACGAGAATCGCATTCGAATCGAACAGCACCGTGTCACCGTCTTCGATTGTCGGCACCTGTCCGAACGGATTGAGTTTCAGGTATTCCGGGCGACGGTTGTCGCCGGCTTTCATGTCCAGCTCGATGACTTCGAAAGGCAGGTCAAGCAACGTCAGGAACAACTTGATGCGGTGCCCGTGTCCGGAGAGCAAGGTCGTGTGAAGGCGGATCGGCTGAGTGGGTTTGACGGCGGGCATCAGTAAGTTCCTCGGATGAAAAGACCAGCAACTGGCAAGGATGAAAGGGTACAGGACGGCGCCGAAGGCGGGAAGGCTGCTAAGCTGGAAAACATAATCAATCGAGGATGGACAATCGACCAGATCCAGAGCTCCTTGAAGGCGCGATAGCTGGACTAGCCGGTCAAGTGCATTTATGGATCGAAGGGTCGATGAAAAGGTAGACGGGAGCGTCCATTGAGGGATCGAACCACGGGGTCGCCCCCCGTACCCGCCTCAGGGCAGACGGGCGATCAATTGATGATGCGCTGTCACGCCGATCGCACCTCGCTCAGTACCGTGGTCTGCGTTGTCGGAATGGTATACGACGAGCACGGCATTCGCATGGTTCATCTGAGCCGGCGCAATCATCGAGACGGTTCCCGATCCTTCGGAATCGGCCGCAAATGAATTTCCGGTTCCTGTGCCGTCGACCGGCGTAAATCCGACGGGCTTCTGATCAAAGTGATTCTCGAACACGCTGAACTGCCCGCCGGGCTTCAGGCCATGCAGGACCACCGTCACGTCTTCACGGCCGTCCGCGCGCGGCACCAATGTCACGCTGCCGCGAGCCTGCAGCCACTGCTCCAGTGTCATGCCCAAAGGCAAACCCTCTGCGCTGTATATTTCGCTCCTCGCGGGATCATCAGCGTGTGCGTTACGCACACCGGCTATATGCTCGATACCCTGCCAATGGCGCTCCGCCGGCGCGCTTTCGTCGCGTACAAAAACCTGTGGATCGATCACTGTCGGTGATGCTACTTCCCTGGAAAAATAGGCGGCATGTGTTTCGAATGACAACATGACAGCCGGGCGAGCCTGTGCGTGCGCGAGGCCCGACTGCAAGAGAACAGCGCCGATAAGTATGTCGGTCAGTCGCATATTGGTTTAGTACACCGGAAAAATTGTGTCGACGCGGCACGCGCGCGTGATGATAGAAAAACAATCGGACATGCTAATCGGCGACAGCTCAGATAATTCCAGAAGAATACCTGTACGTTCTGAGTGGCAGTGTATCCAGGACAAGTAGTCCGCCAATTGTGTGGCGGACTACTTCTGACACCAGGGGCTTACTCTCGCTGACCCTCCATAGTATCTAGTGCACCGTCGAAATAATCTTCAACTGCGTGAACTCCTCGAGCCCCTCCTGGCCAAGTTGCAAACCGATGCCGGATTGCTTTGTACCGCCAAGCGGGATATCGAAACTGACATTCATGTGACAGTTGATCCACACCGTGCCTGTGTCGACTCGCTGAGCGATCTCGAATGCCCGCTTCGTGTCCTTAGCCCAAATTGTGCCGGCGAGTCCGTACTCCGTGTCGTTCACCCGTTCAATGAGTTCGTCAATGTCGTCGTACACCAGCACCGGCATGACCGGCCCGAATTGCTCCTCTCTTACCAATCGCGCATCGTCCGGCAAATCTCGCACAATCGTCGGCGCGATGAAGTACCCCGGCCCGTCGGGAAACGTTCCGCCGGCAATGATCTTTCCGTGTTGCCGCGAATCCTCGATCAGGTCTTTCACACGCTGATACTGGCGCCGGTTCTGAAGCGGCCCAAATTGCGTCGAAGGCTCCATCCCGCTGCCGACAACGGCCTGCTCCGCAAGCGTAGCAAACGCGTCGCACAGGCGATCATAGATTACACGCGGCGCATATACGCGTTTCGCCGCAAGACAGACCTGCCCACTGTTCATCATTGCCGCCGCGAAAATCTTCGGCGCGACTTCGTCGATGTCTACGCCGTCTAGAACGATTGCAGCGTCGTTGCCGCCGAGTTCAAGTGTGACGCGCTTGAGCGTACTCGACGCGCTTTGGAGAACGTTAATACCGGTGCGGGTTGAGCCTGTGAACGACACCTTTGCAACGTCCGGATGCAGCGTCAGTTTGGCGCCGAGATCGTTGTTATCGGTGACAACGTTCAGCACGCCCGCGGGCAACACAGACAATGCGAGTTCTCCGAGCAATAGCGTCGTAAGCGGGGTGGTCGGTGCCGGTTTGGCCACGACTGTGTTGCCGGTTAGCAGGGCCGGCGCGATTTTGAATACAAGAAGCATTATCGGGTAATTCCACGGCACAATAGCCGCGACAACACCAAGCGGCGCACGCGTCTGAGCCACATGTTCTGTGTCGCTGTCGCGTAGGGTCTTGTTAGGCAGACCTTGAGTCGCGGTGAAGCGCAAAAAAGCGATTGATACGCCAATTTCCTCGTGAGC
>NZ_JBAUSA010001210.1:0-9141 GCF_049581465.1 Caballeronia sp.
CCGCACGCTTACGCGGCGCCGAGCCCTTGTGGTGCGCTGCAAGCGCAGCCAGGTCGCGGGCAACGTCGTCCATCACCGGGTCCCATTGCGAAAAATTTTTCTGCCGATACAACGTCGCGGTCGGATACCAGGGGCTGTCGGTGCGTTCAAGTTGCCAGACCCAATGCGGATTGACATCGAGGAGAACCCAGGTTGGCTTGCCTAGCGCCGCAGAAAGATGCGCGACACTTGTACAAACCGTAATGACCAGATCGAGCGAGTCGATAAACGCGGCGGTATGGTCAAAGGTTTCGAACTGGCCCGTACGATCGACGATTTCAAATCCGCCTTTGCGTGCCTCTGAAAGCGCACCCATCCCTTCCTTCTGCAAGGAGAAAAACGCCACGTTTTCGATCCTGCTAAACGCGCGCGCATACCGGTCGATGCCCACGCTGCGGAACATGTTGCGCTGATGGCCTTCGCTACCGCTCCAAACCAGACCGACGCGCAAGCGCTTATCGCTCGCGGACTCGGCGCGCCATTCGGTCACGCGCTCGGTATCCGCAGAAAGATACGCGCGCTTGGCCGGAATCGTGTCCTCTTCCACGGCGAAATGCAGCGGCAAGCTCAACAGCGGAAAGTGGAAATCGAACGCGGGCAACGGTCCGTTGTGCGGCAGGCACTCGACGTTCTTCGGCGCCGTGCGCGCCAGCAACGGATGCAGCGCCGCGAAGGCCGCCCACACGAGCGTGCCGCCCTGAGCATGAACCTGTTTGGCAAGCATTGGCACGAAGCGCGAAAACTGCAGCGCATCGCCGAAACCTTGCTCGCCCCACAACAACACCGTTTTGCCACGTAGCGATTCGCCGTTCCAGCGCGGTGCCGAGAAAGCGGGATGCTGGTCGCGCAGTTCGCCCGATCCGTCCCACCGCGATTCGAAGTTCGCCCAGCCGCGCGCGTAATTGCGTTGCACAAGGTCAAGAATCGAAAGATTGAACGGGAAACGTGCGATTTCCGGAGAGAGATCGACGGCGGCTTTCGCGGTATCCGTGGCGTCTTGCCAACGCTGCGCTTCTTTCAGCGCGAGGCTGTAGTTGGATAGCGCAAGCACATTCGACGGCTGAATCTGTACCGCCCGCTTGCCGGCCGCGAGTGAGTGTTCGAGTTCGTGGCGGCGCGGATACATGCGCGTCAAATTCGTCCACGCTTCGATATCGGCGGAATTCGCGGCGACGGCTTCTTCCAGCAGCGCCAGCGCCTGGTCCTCGCGATGGCAAAGCTCATATGCCACGGCCAGGTTGTTACGCAGCGTAGGCACGTCAGCGTTGATCGCGTGAGCCCGTTCGTAGAACTGGATGGCGTCAGCATGGCGTCCCGCGAGTTGCAACGCGTAGCCGAGATGCCAGAGCGCGGGCGCGTGTTGCGGATTTTGATCGACGAGTTCGGCCGCAAGTTGAGTGGCGCCCTCGCGGCGGCCTTGTTTAAGCAGGGCGTCGACGAGTTCAAGAGCCGCGTCCACGAGATCGGGCCGCATCGTCAGCGCGGCTTGCAACCACACCGCGCGCTCTACCTGCGCGTTTTTCGCGTTCATGGTTCGGGCGTTCAGCAGGAATGTCGCGACGATGGGCGCGATAATGGCGTTCGCGGGGTGATCGAGCTGGGGCGTTGTTTCAACGGGGTACGACAAGGGGCTGCGGGTCATTTGAGTATGCGGCCGGGCCGCCATGTACGAGTCAACCGATGATGGTGCGGCAAGGGAGCCACTTGGGCCATTAGACTAATCTGAAATGTGAGGTGAAATTTACTGCGATGCACCGGATAACGAACACAGGCCGCGTTAATCTCGGCCACCTTTTTTGGCTGCGGAGCCTGGCAATCATCGGGCAACTGGTGACCATCGCCGTCGTCCAGACGTTTTACGGTGCGCATCTGCCGTTAGCTGCCATGCTGACCGTCGTTGGCCTGGAGGTATTGTTCAATGCAATGACATGGATACGCGTGGCGGGTGGGCGCGCTGAAACGAATCTGGAATTGTTCGGGCAACTATGGGTCGATCTTGGCGCACTGTCGGCATTGCTGTTTTTATCCGGCGGTGCGACCAACCCCTTTGTCACGCTATACCTGCCTTCCCTCGCGATCGCGTCGGCCGTGCTGCCCTGGACGTTGATGGTGTGGCTTGCGCTATTCGCCGTCGCTTGCTACGCGCTGCTGACCTATAACTTCGTGCCACTGAATATCGAAAATCCGTTGAATCTGTTCGACTATTTCCGCACGGGCCTGTGGGTTAATTTCATGGTGAGCGTGGGTCTGATCGGCTGGTTCGTGGCGCGCATGTCGCGGGCGTTGCGGGTCCGCGATTTCGCTCTCGCCGATGCCAAGGAACGGTTGCTGCGCGACGAACGTGCCGTGGCGCTGGGCGTGCAGGCCGCAACCGTTGCGCACGAAATCGGCACGCCGCTCTCGACTATTGCGATGTTGGCCGAGGAATTGCGGGTGTCCGCTCGCAACGACGCGCACCTTGCGCCCTACGCGGGCGACTTCGAGCTGCTCGAACAACAGATGAGTTTGTGCACCTCTGCGTTGGCGCGCTTGCGCAGCCGCGCGACGGGTCCGGCGACGCGGCAACCCCTGGACGACTGGCTGCGCGGATTTGTCGCGCAATGGCGGTTGCGCCATCCGGAGGTGCGTTTCGAGTTGATGGAGTCTGGCGCGGACGGATTAGCGAGCGCGCAGCTTTTCGTCGATGACCCCGTCGCGGTAGGTCAGATCCTTACGATTCTGCTGGATAATGCGGCGCGGGCGAGCAGCGACTCCGTCACGCTCGCGGTATCGGCGGCAATGCATCTCGGCGACTCCGTCATCGAGTTCGACGTTCGAGACGAAGGGCCGGGCATTCCGGCCGCGTTACGCGGCGTGCTCGGTGCTGCACCCGTCGACAGCACGCAGGGTGGTCACGGCGTTGGCTTATATCTGGCCTTTTCAGCGGCAACACGCCTCGGGGGATCGATCGAACTCGCCGCTGTCAGCCCGCACGGCACACACGCCATATTGCGCCTCGCCAACACGGGCGAGGCGGGGCCACAAGAACGAGTAGCACAGACGGGCCGCGGCATTGCCGCTTCCGTCATCACGGAGAAATAAGATGGGCGACACGAATTTTTTGGTCATCGACGACGATGAGGTCTTTTCTGGCATCCTCGCGCGCGGCCTGACGCGGCGTGGTTACACCCCGCATCAGGCGCACGATGCCGCCGCCGCGTTGAAGCTGGCGAATCAGATCAAGTTCGGGCAAATCACAGTGGATTTACATCTCGGCAACGATTCCGGGCTGACGCTGGTTGCGCCGCTACGTGACCTTCAGCCTGACGCACGGATTTTGGTCCTGACGGGTTATGCAAGTATCGCGACGGCGGTGCAGGCCGTGAAAGATGGCGCCGACAATTACCTCGCAAAACCGGCGAACGTCGAAACGATTTTGTCGGCGTTGCAGGAAGAGGCGAGCGAACAGACGGCCGAGGAGGCAATCGAGCATCCGGCGCTGTTGTCGGTCGCGCGGCTGGAATGGGAGCACATTCAGCGCGTCCTCGCCGAAAACGGCAACAACATTTCAGCGACGGCTCGTGCGCTGAACATGCATCGGCGGACGTTGCAGCGCAAGCTGGCGAAGAAGCCAGTGAGGCAGTGAACAGCCTCGTCTGAACAAACAAAAAGGGCGGCTCGAATTCGGGCCGCCCTTGACTGGTCCGCGCTTGGGATTACAGCACGTATCGCGACAAGTCTTCGTCGCCCGCAACGTCGCTGAGGGCTTTATCGACGTAAGCTGCGTTGATATGCACCGGCTGTCCCGCGTGGTTCCCGGCCGCGAACGATACCTCTTCCAGCAGCTTTTCGATCACCGTGTAAAGCCGCCGCGCGCCGATGTTTTCGGTCTTCTCATTCACGGAAAACGCAATCTCGGCCATGCGCCTGATCCCGTCCGCGCTGAAATTCAGCTCGACGTCTTCCGTGGCCAGAAGCGCAGTGTATTGCTTGACCAGGCTGGCGTCGGTCGTATTCAGGATCGATTCGAAATCTTCCACGGACAACGAATCCAGCTCGACGCGAATCGGGAACCGCCCTTGCAGTTCGGGAATCAGGTCGCTCGGCTTCGCCAAATGGAACGCACCGCTCGCGATAAACAAGATGTGATCGGTCTTGATCATTCCGTACTTCGTGCTGATCGTGGTGCCTTCCACCAGCGGCAGCAAATCGCGCTGTACGCCCGCCCGTGATACTTCGGCACCGCCGACCTCGCTGCGCGACGCGATCTTGTCGATTTCATCGAGGAAAACGATACCGTTCTGCTCGACGTTCTGCACCGCTTTCGTCTTGACCTCTTCGTCGTTCAGCAGCTTGCCGGCTTCCTCATCGGTGAGCAGTTTCAGCGCTTCCTTGACCTTCACCTTGCGCTGGGTCTTCCTGCCGCTGCCGATATTCGCGAACATTGAACGAATCTGGTCGGTCATTTCCTCCATGCCCGGCGGCCCCATGATGTCCATGCTGGATTGCGGCGCCTCAATGTCGATCTCCACTTCCTTTTCATCGAGCAGACCTTCGCGCAAGCGCTTGCGAAACGTCTGGCGCGTGCTGTTTCCGGAGTCGTCGCTGGTATCCGACGTGCCGAAACCTACCGCGCGCCCGCTCGGCACAAGGATATCGAGAATCCGGTCTTCCGCGCGGTCGATGGCCCGCGAGCGCACTTTGCGCATCTCGGTTTCGCGCGTCTGCTTGACTGAGATCTCGATCAGATCGCGCACGATGCTATCCACATCGCGACCCACGTAGCCGACTTCGGTGAACTTCGTGGCTTCGATCTTGATGAACGGCGCGTCCGCGAGCTTCGCCAGTCGGCGCGCAATCTCCGTCTTGCCGACGCCGGTCGGTCCGATCATCAGGATATTCTTGGGCGTGATTTCCTGTCGCAGTGGTTCAGCGACTTGCTGGCGGCGCCAGCGGTTGCGCAGCGCGACTGCCACGGCCTTTTTCGCGCGGCCTTGGCCGATGATGTGTTTGTCGAGTTCCGAGACGATCTCGGCGGGAGTCATGGTGGTCATCGTTTAGATCCTTTGGCTAATCTGTCCGTTACTCGATCGTCTCGATGACGCGATTGTGGTTCGTATAAATGCACATGTCGCCTGCAATCGTCAGTGCCTTTTCAACGATATCGCGTGGCGAGAGTTCGGTGTTTTCGGTGAGCGCTTGCGCGGCGGCCTGCGCATACGCGCCGCCCGAACCGATTGCACAGATGCCGTTTTCGGGGTCGAGGACGTCGCCATTGCCGGTAATGACCAGCGTGGTCTGGGCGTCGGCCACGATCAGCATGGCCTCCAGCCGACGCAGCATGCGGTCGGTGCGCCAATCCTTCGCGAGTTCGACTGCGGCGCGCGTCAGGTTGCCCTGATGCTTCTCCAGCTTGGCTTCGAAGCGGTCGAGGAGCGAAAACGCGTCCGCGGTGCCGCCCGCAAAACCAACCAGCACCTTGCCGCCAAAAATGCGCCGCACTTTTTTAGCGCCGCCTTTCATCACGATATTGCCAAGCGTGACCTGGCCATCGCCGCCGAGGGCGACTTGGCCGCCACGTCGGACGGAAACGATGGTCGTGCCGTGAAACTGTTCCATGTACATTCCTTTGAAGGCGGAGTGGGCGCGGCGGGCGTCTCGTTGGCACGCGTGCCGCCGCGCGACCGGAAATTCGTTGGGGACGTGAAGCACCGAGGGCGCCATGGTGCTGCGCTCAAGCAAGCTGCGACACGCCCGCGCCGGACAAACGCGTTTTATCCATTTTAGGGCGTCGCCGAAATTATCAAGACGCTCGCGCGCGATCTTGCGATTGATATCGTGGGGTGGCTTGGCGCAAGCGGCATCGGGAGAACCCCAGAGCCACGCACAAAAACAAAAAGGCACACGTTTTTAGCGTGTGCCTTTCGTTTATTCAGGAATCTATAGTCGGCGCGTTTCCCGCCGCGGTCAACGCCGCAGCGTCCGCCCACTCATTCCAATCAGTCGCCGAACAGCTTCTGGCGCAATTCGCGTCGTTCTTGCGCTTCCAGCGAGAGCGTGGCTGTCGGGCGCGCGATCAGGCGCGGAATGCCGATTGGCTCTCCCGTTTCCTCGCACCAGCCATAATCGCCCGACTCGATGCGCGCCAGCGACTGCTGCACTTTCTTCAGCAGCTTGCGCTCCCGATCGCGCGTGCGAAGTTCGAGGGCGTGTTCTTCCTCGATCGTTGCGCGATCCGCCGGATCAGGAACAATAACCGTTTCCCGCAGGTTCTCCGTCGTTTGGCCCGCATTCTTAAGAATGTCGGCCTGCAACTGCTCCAGCCGGCTCCTGAAGAACGCGAGTTGATCTTCGTTCATGTAATCCTTGTCGCCCATCTTCAGGATTTCGTCTTCGTTCAAGAGTCGTTTCGTCGTCATCTGGCTTACTTCTTCAAGGTGGGGCGATGTCGTTCGCCATCTTCGCAGTCGCTCACCGCGGTCGCCGCCGCTCGGACAACCCGCAATTCTGCGTTTACCCGCCGACAGGGGCCGGATTATCGCGCGTTATGCGCTTGTGCCAGCGTCTCTGCCATGACGCCAAAAAGCGCCACTGCGGGGCCCAACTCCTCTGGAAACGGATCATCAAGTGAACCGTGCGGTATTCCAATAACCCGAAACACCGTCGCCTTCGCTTGCATCCCCGCGCACGACGCGCGAAGCACCGATAAATTCCAGTGCGTCGCGTGGCGCGTAAAAGCAGCCTTCCAGTGCCACTTCCGACCAGTCAGCCTTATTGCGCGGACTACACGGATTATTGCCTTCTTCAACGGGGTCGTATTGTAACTGAATCGCAATTGCACAAGACAACCAAGCAAAACGCTGCGTCGATTCGTTCGATATCTCAAAAATATAACGCGATGACGTTCAAAAAGCGATGATTCTTGGAGGATGCGAATACCGATTGCAACAGCTTTCATCGCGAAAAAACCACGCCATCCGATGAGCGAAGGGATTTTAGCCTCGCGAGCGTGTCGGATCGGTTGCCTTGCAGGGGAGAAATAGCGAGAAGTGTGCCGAACGCGAGGGCTTGGGCGGGGAGCGCGTGAAGCCGCAGGGCGGCTTCACGCGTTGATCAGGTTTGATCGGGTTCGATTGCGCTTGGCGGATCAGACCAGGCAGGCGGTCAGGCCATCGGTAATCAGGTCTTGCGGCAACTCGATACCAATAAACACCATCTTGCTGTTCTTCTTTTCGATCGGCTGCCATTTGCCGGCGAGGTCGCTGCCCATCATCTGATGCACGCCCTGGAACACCACTTTCCGGTCGACGCCCTTCATATAGAGCACGCCCTTGTAGCGAAGGAGGCGTTCGCCATAGATCTGCAGGATGCCGCCGAGGAAGTCTTCTAGCCGGTTCGGATCGAACGCGCGCTCGCTGCGAAACCCGAACGACTTGATCTTGTCGTCGTGATGCGCGTGATGGTGATG
The DNA here is from genome assembly GCF_049581465.1 of Caballeronia sp. Classification (GTDB taxonomy): domain Bacteria; phylum Pseudomonadota; class Gammaproteobacteria; order Burkholderiales; family Burkholderiaceae; genus Caballeronia. Next base: position 7,487 of record NZ_JBAUSA010001210.1, read on the forward strand.
CGCGTGGTCATGGCTGTGATCGTGGCCGCAGGTCGCGTGGTCGTGATCGTCGTCATGAGCGTGGTCGTGGTCATCTTCGGCCAGGAAATCCGGATCGATCTCGAGCTTTGTGTTCAGGTTGAAGCCGCGCAAATCGAAGATTTCCTTGATGTCCGCTTCGCCGAAATTCACCACCTTGATCGCGGCGCGCGGATTCATGCGGATCAGGCGATGCTTGAGCGAATCGAGCGCGTCAGCGTCCACCAGATCGGACTTCGTGATGAACAGACGGTCCGCGAAACCCACTTGCCGCTGCACGACTTCGTGTTCGTCGAGTTGCTGATTGGCGTGCTTGGCATCGACCAGCGTGATGATTGCGTCGAGCAAAAACGAATCGGCGATGCTGTTGTCCATGAAGAACGTCTGCGCGACAGGACCCGGGTTCGCCACGCCCGTGGTCTCGATCACCACGCGATCGAAGTCCAGCGTGCCGGCCTTCTTGCGATCGGCGAGGTCTTCGAGCGCGCGTGCCAGGTCGCCGCGGATCGTGCAGCAGATGCAGCCGTTGCTCATCTGGATGATCTGCTCGTTCGTTTCCTGGACGAGGATCTCGGTATCGATGTTTTCTTCGCCGAACTCGTTCTCGATCACGGCGATCTTCATGCCGTGCTTCTCGTTCAGGATGCGCTTGAGCAACGTGGTTTTGCCGCTACCCAAAAAGCCGGTCAGGATGGTTACGGGAATCATGATGGTCGCCTGTTCTTTGATGTCGAAGGAGTGCGTGGCGTGCTTTTGAAAGGGTTTCAAAACACGCGCTTAGTGGATTATTGAAACATATTTGTCACGCGGGCGCTTTTCACGCCGCTCGTGAGCGCGCTCGTTTCGGGTTGCAAGAACCCGAAACTATGGACGATCAGGCGATTTGCAACAATAGCCCTTTCAGGTATTCCCCTTCGGGAAACGCGGTCAGAAGCGGGTGGTCGACGCCCGCACCGAGGCGTTTCAGGATGCGCGCATCGACTTTTGCATCGGCTGCGGCGCCCGCGACGATTTTCTGGAACAGGTCCGCGTCGATCGCGCCCGAGCACGAATACGTGAAAAGCAGGCCGCCGGGTCGCAACAACTTGAAACCGCTCAGGTTGATGTCCTTGTAGGCACGTGCGGCGCGGTCCACGTGTTCTCGCGATGCCGCGAACTTCGGCGGATCGAGGACGATCAGGTCGAAGCGCTCACCTTCATCGTAGAGCCGGCGCAAGGTCTTGAACGCGTCCGCGTCAAGCCATTGAGCGCGTTCCGGGTCGATGCCGTTCGCGCTCACGTTTTGCTGCGCAAGTGCGAGGGCGTCGCCGGAAGAATCGATGGAAACCGTGCGTTTCGCGCCGCCCTTCAACGCCGCAAGCGAAAAACCGCCTGTATAGCAGAAGCAATTCAGGACGTCGCGGCCTTCGGCGTATTGGCGGACCAGCGCGCGATTGTCGCGTTGATCGACGTAGAAGCCGGTCTTATGGCCGCGCTCGACATCGATGTGATACCGAACGCCGCCTTCGTTCGCGATCAGCGTGGCGGGCGGCGCGTCGCCTGCCAGCAAGCCGGTGATCGGTTCCAGCCCTTCCTTCAGCCGAATCGATACATCCGAGCGCTCGTACACGTTCGGGCATCCGGTCGCGCCGATCAGC
>NZ_JBAUSA010001211.1:0-3868 GCF_049581465.1 Caballeronia sp.
TGCGGGTTAAGTATTTGGGGCCGCGCTACGTTCGTGCCAAAAACTTGAAATGGGCAACGACGACACTGAGGTATTCGCGGTTTGAACGCGTTTCTTTGCTTCGTTTCTTTGCGCGTTTGCAAAGAAACGAAGTCCCGCCCCGGATAGGGGCTAACAGAAATAAGCAAGAAAATACTACTTAAGCAGAACGACCACGCGAGAAGAAGGACTCAATGCTAGCCCCACACTCGCCGCGCGCAGCACCCCCTCCACCCTAGCCCCACACTCTCCGCGAGCAGCACCCACCCCAACCTCCCCCAAGCGCCAGCGCTACGGCCACGGCCACCGCCAAACATTCCACATTATGAGATACAATCAATTTTCCGCTATTTGACGATCAAGCGATTCTCCCCGATGAGCGATACGATTCCGGAATCAAGAACGTCTATTCAAGTAATCGAGCGCATGATGCGCCTGCTCGATGAGCTCGCCGCTCACACCGATCCCGTGAGCCTGAAAGAGCTGTCGCTGTCCACCTCCCTGCACCCGTCCACCGCGCACCGCATCCTAAATGACATGGTCACATGCCGGCTCGTTGATCGGTCGGACCCAGGCACCTATCGACTCGGCATGCGGCTGCTCGAACTCGGCAATCTGGTCAAGGCCCGCTTGTCGGTTCGCGAAGCGGCAATGCCGCCCATGCGTGAACTCCATCGCCAGACCGGGCAAACCGTCAATCTCTCCGTGCGTCAAGGCGATGAAATCGTCTACATCGAGCGTGCGTATTCCGAACGCTCCGGCATGCAGGTCGTCCGCGCGATCGGCGGACGCGCACCGTTGCACCTGACATCGGTAGGAAAGCTTTTTCTTGCCGCGGACGAAGCCGCACGCGTGCGCGCCTACGCCACGCGAACCGGCCTGTCCGGCCATACGCAAAACAGCATCACGGATTTGGCCAAGCTCGAGCGCGAGTTGTCGTTCGTTCGCAGCCAGGCATGCGCCCGCGACAACGAAGAACTGGAACTGGGCGTGCGCTGCATCGCGGCCGGCATCTACGACGACACCGGCCGTCTGGTCGCAGGACTATCTTTGTCTGCACCAGCCGACCGACTGCAGGATTCATGGCTAGGGCAAGTCAGCGTCACAGCGCTGGAGATATCACGTTCACTCGGATACCGCGCGGAACCCACCGGGGATTCGCAACAACGCTGAGGTAACGCTCAGGCAATGCACCGGCAACGCTAAGACTTGAGCACAAAAAAACCGGCTTTATCTCGCGATAAAGCCGGTTTTTTTATTCTTGCAGCACTGAAAATCAGGTGCCGCTTTCTTTCGCGTCCGCACTGGTGATATGCGGCTCGCCCGCGTTGCTTTCCAGGAAACCGCGCAAACGGCCGGCATCGGCGAAATGCGAATACTTGCCCGACGAATCGAGCAGCACCATCACAACCGGACGGCCTTCGATATTCGCCTGCATCACAAGGCACTCGCCCGCCTCATTAATGAAACCAGTCTTCTGCAAGCCGATGTCCCAGTTCGAGTTGCCCCGGATCAGCGCGTTCGTGCTGTTGTAAGCAATATTGCGCTTGCCCGTGAACACGTCATAGCTGCGGTCAGTCGAGAACTTCCGGATCAGCGGATATTGATAGGCTGCGTTCACCATCTTCACCAGATCTCGAGCGGTCGAAACGTTCTCGCTCGTCAAACCGGTCGAGTTCTTGAAATGCGTATCGGTCATGCCGAGCGCTTTGGCCTTGGCGTTCATCGCTGCGATAAAACCAGGACGGCCATTCGGGTAATAGCGCGAAAGTGCGGCGGCAGCACGATTCTCAGAGGCCATCAACGCGATATGCAGCATGTCCTCGCGGCTCAGCTCCGAGCCCACCGATAAACGCGAACCCGTGAATTTTTCGTAGTCGCGGTCTTCGTCGGTGACCGTAATGTCTTCGGTCAGCGGCGCGTTCGAGTCGAGCACGACCATGGCCGTCATCAGCTTCGTGATGGACGCGATTGGCACAACCGCATGCGAATTTTTATCGAAGAGCGGCTCTGCCGTGTTCTGGTCCACGACATACGCGATGCTCGAACGAAGGGCAAGCGAATCGGCAGTTTCATGCAAACCGAACGCCTGACCCACCGTTGGCGGGCGCGGCTGGAATGCCACCGAACGCACGACGCCGCGACGGCCACGCGCGTCCATCTCGTAACTCACGCGATGCCGGCGCGAACTACGAACGACGCGAGGAGCCGTGTCGTCGGCGGCGGCAACTTGCACCGTTTGCGCGCCCTTCGCAGATTTCGCGTCACGCGCCGCTAGCTTCGCCGACTTGTGGCCCTTGGCACGCACAGCGGACGGTGCGGGCTTGACGACTTTCTTCGATGACGTCGCGGGGACGGGTGTGGCGGGTGCGGCAAGAGCGTCGACCGGTGCGGCTGCGAACGACGTCGCAACGACCACCGATACAGCAATCGACAGGGCGGTGCGAACTGCAGCGCCGTGGATTACTTTTAACGACGAAAACATTTCGGTTTTCATTAGTGTTCTGTTCTGGACCGGCGGGAGAGTGACGCCAGTGTAGTAAACCTACGAAAAATTAGCAATATTAAGCACTTATCGACGCCACTTAAACCTAGTTGTAAGAAACGATTCAGGCAAGCAAACAATTTTCTTGCATCGATCGTAAAAAACGATGGCGGTCCTGCAACGCTTTAAAGAGCCACAATCTGGCAACTGAGCGCGGCTATCAACGGCCTAACGGCAATAGTTTGAGAAACTTGAACGAAATCTGCGCGTCGTTCGTCAGAGACAAAGATTTCACGAACGCAGCAGAAAACGGTATGACTAACGGAAATACAGGGAAGACTTACTTAACCCACTGCGGATTCGACTGACCTTACACAACTTCGTTCACGCTCGTTCAAGCGCAGAGCCTGATTTCGGACCCGGCGAAAATGTTAACGTTCAGTTAACAGTTTTGGTTTACCTCTTTTGAGCCGGTTTTAAATCATTTTGGGATTGCACGTTCCGGGCCCAGAGCGTGGCCAGCGGGACGATTTGGGGCACGACCAGAGGCGGTAGCAACACTATTTCGCGCGTAAACATGCGCCAAATACCCGCTATTTGACTGCTACCGGCACGTTTTTGCGGCAAGCCACGTCGAAAATCATGGAATCGCGTTTCGTCCCACCGCCGAATATTAGCTGAGATAGCCAAAACGGTCTTATACGGCCTTAGCGCGCGAGCGCGCGACGCACCAAAGGCGAGGCGCTAGCGCGGGAATCGTTTATATCCTCTGCCCCACAACAGGGAACTTAGTCCCAATATATGGAACGTCATTTCACGATATGAGTGGTAAGTAGTTGTTTAGTAAAGTATTTGTCTGATGCTGCGACGCACAAGAAACTCTTGACAGCAATGGGATTTTGCCTAAGAATGCTTCACATGTTGCGACGCACCAATAGCTAATCGCCTCATACCGAGACCCGGATTCCCGGGTTTTCGCCCAAACCCACGACCCGCGCTGACGATGGGTCGACTTTCAGGAGCGTGACATGACCCTTTTGACCCCGGAACAAATCGCCGCTGCTAACAAAGCCCAGTTCGACACACTCTTCGGACTGACGAACAAGGCTTTCGAAGGTATGGAAAAGCTGCTTGAACTGAACCTGCAAGTTGTAAAGTCCACGCTCGCTGAAAGCCAGGAAAACGCTCAACGCGTTTTGTCCGTGAAAGACGCGCAAGAACTGCTCGCGCTGCAAGCCAACCTGGCACAGCCGGTGGCAGAAAAGGCGCTGTCGTATGGCCGTCACTTGTATGAAATCGCATCGTCGACGCAGGCTGAATTTGCCCGCGTTGCAGAAGCCCAATTCGAAGACCAGAACCGCAAGG
>NZ_JBAUSA010001212.1:0-2211 GCF_049581465.1 Caballeronia sp.
GATCACAGCCACATCGACACGGCCATCCAGCGGGCCAGCGCTCGCTGAACGCAGTGGCGGCGCGGTATCGAGCCAGTAGGAGTCGAGCTTCATTCAGTGGGTCCCTTGTGCGCTTGCATCGTTGCGGCGAATCGGCGAATCGGCGAATCGGCTACAAACCGAGCATCGAGGCGAGATGCGGGATGTCGTTCACTTCGGTGTACTCGTAATAAGGCGTCGACGGTTCGTGGCCGCGCTTGACGAACGCCTTGTGCTTGATGCCCATGTCGTGCGCGGTCATCAGGTCGTAACGAAGGCTCGACGAGACGTGCAGCACGTCCTCTGGATTGCAGTTCAACTGGCCGAACATGTATTCGAAGCCTTGCATGCGCGGCTTGTAAGACTGCGCCTGTTCAGCGGTGAAAACAGCATGGAACGGCGCGCCAAGCTTGTCGACGTTGCTCTGGATCTGAATGTTCGACGCATTCGACAGAATCACCAGTTTGTACTTTTTCGCGAGACGCGACAGGCCTTCCGGTACGTCGGGATGCGGACCCCAGGTCGGCACGGCGGTGTAGAACGTCTCCGCCTTGGCCTCGTCAAACTCGACGTTCATGCGCGCACAGGCCCGACGAAACGCATTCACGAGCACGTCGCGATACGGCTTCCACGCCCCCAGGACCTCGTCACGCCGATACCCGGAGAAGAAATTGACCAGTTTCTCCATGTCGTCGCCCTTGAGCACGTCGCCGTACATCTCGCGCGTCATGTCGGCGAGGCGGAATTTGGTGAGGGTGCCGTAGCAATCGAAGGTGATGTACTTGGGTTCGAAGTCGATCATGGTGATGGTCCTTTCGTTGAAGTGAACTGTCTGGAGAGTTCAGTGGCGAAGATTCAATTGCGCTGCCCTGATAAGGATTTAATCAGCGCAAAAACATAGATGTTCCTGATTCACGCATGCCAAAAACATAAACCAAGCGTTTTGGGGGTGTCCGGCAGCAGACTCTGCCGCGCGCCCCTGAAACCCCTGCGGGCATTGGGCTTTACCCTTGGGTTTTCAGTGCCGCAAGTCGATCAGCACGCTCTTGAAGCGAAGGTTCGCTTCATAGGCCTGGCGTCCCAGATCCTTGCCGATGCCCGAGCGCTTAAAGCCACCGGTTGGGATCATGAAGTCGGACGTTCTTCCGTACCGGTTGACCCAGACCGTGCCGGCCTCCAGCCCGCGTACAAAGCGCAGCGCGCGGCCGATGTCTGCTGTGTGTACGCCGGCCGCCAACCCGTAGTCCGGGTGTTGTGCCAGTTCGAGCGCTTCTTCTTCCGTATCGAAGGTTTGCAGCGTCAGCACGGGGCCGAAGATCTCCTCGCGCACCGCTTCTGAAGTGGGGGTGACGTGGGTCAGGAGCGTAGGCGTGTAGAACGCGCCGGAGCCTCCCCCATCGGCCCGGTGGCCGCCGCATCTCAGCGTGGCGCCCGAGGCGATCGTCCGTCCCACGATTGCCTCGATGCGCGCAGCCTGCGGCTCCGAGATGACCGGCGAAAGCGTGGTGCCGGATGCCCATGTGGCGCCAGCCTTGAGTTCGGCAAACACGGACTGGATGCGCTCGGCCAGTGGCTCGGCCAGCGAGCGTTCGACCAGGAGCCGCGAGCCCGCCACACAGACCTGGCCCGCGTTGCCTGAAATGGCGCCGGCGATACGGCGCGCAACATCGTCGAGGCGAGGGGCATCGGCGAAGACGATTTGCGGACTCTTCCCGCCCAGTTCCAGTGTCACCGGCTTGGTCCCGGATTCGGCGCATGCGGCCATGATTGCCGCGCCCGTGCGCGTGGACCCGGTGAACGTCACCTTCGATATCTTCGGATGGCGCACCAGCGCGTCGCCTGTCGTCCTGCCATCGCCCTGCACAACGTTGAAAATGCCTGCCGGCACGCCCGCCCGGATCGCAAGCTCGGCCAGCCGCAGTACGGAGAACGGCGTCATTTCGGACGGCTTCAGCACCACGGCATTGCCCGCCGCGAGCGCCGGCGCGATCTTCCACGACGCCATCACCAGCGGGAAATTCCATGGTGCGATCGCGCCGATCACCCCATACGGCTCGGCGATCGTCAGTCCCAGGTGATCGTGATCCGTCGATGCAACATCGCCGCCCACCTTGTCTGCGAATTCCGCATAAAAGCGGATTCCTTCGGCGGTGAAAGGGACGTCCCAGCCGCTGGCATCGCGGATCGGGCGCG
>NZ_JBAUSA010001213.1:0-3126 GCF_049581465.1 Caballeronia sp.
CTGCACTTTGATCACCGCGTTTTTATCGGGTAGTTCGAGCAGCGCGACCGGCACCATGTTGAAGTTTGCCGCCATGGGGGTCATCAGCGTGCCGCAATAGCCGCAGAACATGCCGATTGCGACCATCGTGGCCGGATTGCCGTGGAATACGCCCACCAGGATGGGGACGCCGACGCCACCGGTCATCACCGGAAATGCGGCGAAGCCATTGCCCATGACCATGGTGAAAAGCGCCATGCCGATGCAGTACACCGCCACCGCGACGAACCGATAGTCCAGGTTCACATAGGCCGTCGTCACATACGCGACCGCCTTGCCCACGCCGGCGTCTGAAAAAACGAGACCGAGCATGCCCAGCATTTGCGGCAACACGGCGGCCCAGGAGAGGGCGTCGACGAGACGGCGCGTTTCCTTCATCGATTGCCCGACCGTATCGCGCGTCATCACGCATGCCACGCCAAGCGCAACGAGACAGCCGATGCCAAAGCCCATCAGCGTCACGTTCTTCGGATCGAGCAGGGGCTTGCCGCCGAACACGAGATAGCTCGCGCTAAGCGTCAGGATCACGGTCACCACGGGAATGGTCAGCGCGGGCACGAACAACTTGTTGCCCAGGCGCATCGCGCTTTTCCGACGGGCTTCCTCGGAGAGCATTTTTGCCTTGCCCGCCGTGACGCCGCCCAGGCCCGCGATCAGCGCCATTGCCACGACGAGAACGCCTACTACATCGGCGGGTAGCCAGTCACCGACCAGGAAAACCAGCGCATAGACGAGCCAGAAGGTACCGGCAGTGAGGCGTTTGGGATGCGTCTTGTCGGCGTAGATCATGCCGGCGACGATGACCAGCACAATCCCGAGCAGATAGAACAGATAGTTGATCGTGAGCGTCATACCTGTTCTCCGCGAAGGTTCTTGGTGAGTGCGCCGAGTTCGCGGTTGAGCCTTCGATCCAGCACCCAAAGCCTGAAGCCGTGGACGAGGAACGCGCAGATGGCGGTCGGGATACCCCAGACCGCGACATGAAGCGGTTCGACCACGATCCCGGCTTCCTTCAGGAACGTTGTCATTAGGACGATTGCGCCGAATGCCACGAAGATGTCTTCGCCGAAAAAGAGGCCGACGTTATCGGTGGCGGCCGAATAGGCGCGCAGGGTGTAGCGCGTTTTATCGGAGAGTTTGCCGAAGCGTGCTTCCGCCGCGCCTTCAGCCATGGGGGCGAGTAGCGGCCGGACCATTTGCGGATGGCCGCCCAGACCCGTCAATCCGACGGCGGCAGTCAGTTCACGAATGAGCAGATAGACAATCAGCAGGCGACCGACGGTCGCTGCCTTGATCCCGGAGATCCAGATTTGCGCGCGTTCACGCAGGCCGTGCCGTTCCAGTAATCCGATGACCGCGAGAGGCAAAAGGATGATGAGAGGAATGTTGCGTGTCTTGAGAAAGCCGGTGCCGATCGCGGCAAAGATGCGATCGACGGGAAAGTGTGCTGCGACGCCCGTGATGATTGCGGCGGCGGCCACGATCAGCATCGGATTAAAACGCAGGATGAACCCTGCGATGATCACGGCCACTCCAATAAGCGGCCATAGATTGACTGCGGTTCCCATGTGATCTCCAAGTCGATCGGGTAAGCCCCGGACCCCAGGCTTTTGGCCGGTCCCGGAATGAAAAGCAGCTCTAGCGGCCGCTTGAAAAAAACCTCGTGACTTGATAAGGATCACGAGGCAAAAGCGTTAAGCGACGACCGGGAGCCGCGCGCAGCGGCTCGCACCTGAAAACGAACCTAAAAAGTTCGACGAGAACGGGTTGAATCAAACCGAAGCCGTCACGGAAATACCTGACGTTTCGAGCGCGCCACGAATCCTTTTGGCAAAAGCCAGCGCATGGTCGCCGTCACCATGAAGACAGACGGTTTGGGCATGGATGGACACCCATTCCCCGCTGACAGCCCGCACCTGGCGATCTTTCGCCATGACCAGGACCCGGGTCAGCACTTCCTCCTCGTCGTCCAGGAGCGCACCCGGTTGCGAGCGCGGCACGAGCGACCCATCCGCCCGATACCCACGGTCCGCGAAAACCTCTTCGATCGCGACCAGCCCCACTTCCCGAGCGGCGCTCACCAGCTTGCTGCCCGCCAGTCCGAACACCCGCAATGCAGGATCGAAATCCCGCACCGCCGTTACGATCGCCTCCGAAATGGCCTGACTCTTCGCTGCCTGGTTGTAAAGCGCCCCATGCGGCTTGACGTGCACGACCTTGCCGCCTTCGGCCCGGGCGATGGCCGCCAGCGCGCCCATTTGATACAACATGCCCGCGTAGATCTCCTCGGGCGGCAAGTCCATTTCCTTGCGTCCGAAATTTTCGCGGTCATAGAAACTCGGATGCGCGCCGATAGCCACGCCCTTTGCAACCGCCCATCGGACGCATTCGCGCATGGCCGATGCCCCCCCGGCATGCCATCCACACGCGATATTCGCTGAACTCACCAGGTCGAGCAGCGCTTCGTCGGAGCCACATCCTTCGCCGAGATCGGCATTGAGATCGATATTCATGTCAGTTTCCTAATCAATATTCAGCGGGCGCAGCGTTCCGCGTGCATCGCGATTGCCGCTTCCACTTGTTTCACATACATGCGTTCGTTGGCCAGCGCGTGGCGCGCGGCGTCCATCGTCGTTTCGATAAAGCGCACGCCGCCGTTCAACCGTGCCTGCGCGAGTTTCCACAGATCGGCTTTGATGACCGACGCAATTTTCGGGTAACCGCCCGTGGTTTGTGCGTCGCCCATGAGCACGATCGGCTGGCCGTTTGGCGGTACTTGAATCGTGCCCGGCAGGACGGCGTGAGACAGCAGGTCGGCTTTATCGGCGCGTTCCAGCACGGTGCCGGCGAGCCGGAAACCCATGCGATTGCTGTTCGGCGTGATCGTCCATTCTTCGTTCCAGAAATCGCGCTGGGCCGTCTCCGTGAAGGTCTCGTATTCCGGGCCGCGCAGCACGCGGATGGGCAGCGACCATGAATTGCCGGCGGTGTGCTTGCCGCGGCGGATGGGTTCGTCGACATGCACGAACCTGCACCACGCGGGCGCTTTCACGCCAAACGCCGGTTCCGCCGATGACAACGCGGAGC
>NZ_JBAUSA010001214.1:0-3836 GCF_049581465.1 Caballeronia sp.
GCGTTAGCGAACTCAATAGCGACAAATCCGCTCTTCTCATTCTTAACACGCCGCTTGGCAATAGCCGCCACCGCGCCGATCTCTTCCGAGCTCCGAGCGGCCCGCGCCGACACGCGTACAGCGCCAATCGACATTGTCACAAAACCAAAAAAGAGTTGTTTCCTCGCGCGGTCTTCGCCATGAATACCGCCCGCAGCCCGGTCTTCCACCGAGTAAAAGCGCTTCACGTCCTGATTGAATCGAGCGATTGCCTGCAGACTGCGGCTTTGCCAATCCTGGCTTTGGAACAGGATCAGGAAATCGTCGCCACCAATGTGCCCGAGGAAATCAGACGTCGGCTCGCATACCGAATTCAGCGCCGACGCCGCCGCCTTCAACACTTCATCGCCTTGCCAGTAACCATAGCAATCGTTGAAAGGCTTGAAGTTGTCGAGATCCGCGTAGCACGCGACAAAGTCCACGCCGTTATCGATCAAGCGCTCCACATGCGTATTGATCGGCACATTGCCCGGCAAAAAGGTCAGCGGGTTCGCGTAACGCGCCGCCTCGATACGCACGTCCGTCACCGCTCGCACGAGGCGCTCACCGGTGGCAAGTCCTGCGTAGCGGCCGCCGTCGGTGATGACAAATCCGTCGGAGAGATAACGCAGGTCGTCGTTAGCCAGCATGCGCGCAAGCTGGTCGAGCGTGGCATCGCGTTCGACCACCAGCGGAGCGGGATTGGCGAACTGAAGGCACGGCCGCTTGCCAAACAACTCGCGATGATAGGGCAACGCGTATTGATCCATGAACGCGCGGCGATTGATGAGCGCAACCGGCTTGCCGTCGTCAAGAATCGCCACCGCGTGCAGATCCGGCGCCGCGTTGAACAGCGCGACCACGTGATCGTTACGTGCGTTAAGCGGCAGCGTAGGCGCCGCGATCATCATGCGGTCCAGCTCGAGACCGCCTGCGGCCGCGCTCCGATTGCTGCGGGTGCTCGACGGATAAACCGTGATCCGCGAGGAACGAAGCGAGTTGCCAATGGCAGCAGGCAACACCGTGCTGAGCGCGGTAGCGGGCCGGCCCAATAAAAATCCCTGCCCGTATTCAATCCCAAGATCGCGCACGATGCCCAGGTCGGCGGTGCGCTCGATTCCCTCGGCCACCAGTTCAGCGCCGCTCACTTTGGCAAACGCGGCCATCGCCTTGACCGCTTCGAACTTCATCGGATCGAGCGCAATGTTATCGATGAAGAACCGGTCGATCTTCACGTAGGTCGGCGCCAGCGTCACCCAGAGACTCATGCTTGCGTTGGCGCTGCCGTAGTCGTCGAGCGCGAAACCGGCGCCGGTCGAACGCAGTTCACGCACGATCGCGTTGAAGCCCTCGGGATCGTTCACGACGCTCTGTTCGGTCAGTTCGACCACGACCCGGCCCGGCGCGAGCGAGCTGGCGCCTAGCAGGGTAGTCAGGCCGTCGCCACCGGAACATACCGCTTCCATGACAGAGGCGCTTGCGTTGATGAACAGGCGGCCTGCGCCTTCGAGGCGGGCGAACGTTTCACAGCATATTTGCGCAGCCGCGATTTCAAGTGCAAGTGAGCACTGTTCGTGTTCCGCCTGCGCGAACAAATCCGCAGGCATCTCCAGCGGCGCGCCTGCCGGGCCCCGAATGAGCCCTTCATAGCCGCTCACTTCCCCGTCAGCCAGACGGACGATGGGTTGGAACATCGCCTGCAAACTGCCATTGGCGATCAATGCCGCGACCGTACGCGACGGTTGCTGCACTGCGGGAGTAAGTGTGGGGTACATGAGATAAGGCGGTTGTCTAGTACTCACTTAACGGCCGCGAATTAAGCTTATTAAGTGAATGTTTCATGACCAGACGCACCATCCAAGTGCACGACAGATTCAGGGCGAATCGTCTAACAAGTAATTAAACATTCAATGAATTAAATCGTCCGCGAAATTAACGTCCACCGGGTGCTTCCGCACCGCCCCTTGGCCGGCACCGGGCGCGTGGCCGCTTAGCCGTCGTTCGGGTTGACCCGAGTCTTCATTCGGCCTGCGGATTGCCGTAAAGCGAGTCAGGCTCAGCGCTGCACAACGCTAGACAGTCGCAACTTCACACGGCATTTGATAAAGAGGCATCGGCGGCAACATGAAAAACATGACGTTGAATCAGAAACTAGGATCGTTGATGGCCGTGCTTTGGCTCGGGCTGCTTGCAATCGGCGTATTTAGTGCGTTGGCAAATCGCGGCTCGATGGTGGACGACCGTCGCGAGGAGTTGCGAGCCCTGGTTAGCGAGGGTTACACCGCGACGGCCCATTTCGCCAGCCTGGCCGCTGACAAGACGATCACTGAAGACGAAGCGAAGAAGCAGGCGCTCGCGACGATCAAGTCGCTGCGCTACGGCACGGACGGCTATCTCTCGGTCAACGATTCGCACGCGGTCATGCTGATGCATCCGATCAAGCCAGAGATGGACGGCAAGGACATGTCAGGTTTCACTGATCCGGCGGGCAACAAGGTTTTCGTCAATATCGTCACAGCCGGCAATTCGTCGGAAGCAGGCGGCTTTGCCCAATACCAGTGGGCGAAGCCCGGCACCGGCAAGCCCGTCGCCAAGATGAGCTTCTCCAGACGCTTTGCGCCGTGGGACTGGTACATCGTCACCGGTATGTACCTGGACGACATCGACGCCGCGTTCTATTCAACCGTGCTGACCCGCTTGAGCATAATCGCTGTACTCGGCGCACTGGCATCGCTCGCGATGTTGTGGGTCTCGCGCAGCATCAAGCGTGAACTCGGCGGAGACCCCGCGCTCGCGGTCAGCGCCGCGCAGCGCATTTCGCGCGGAGATCTCAAGACACGCGTGCCGGTGGCCGACGGCGATTCGTCCAGCCTGATGTTCGAGTTGAGCCAGATGCAGGGTGGCCTGGTCGAAACCGTTTCACGCGTTCGCGCGGGCACGGAAAACATCAACGTGGGCGCGTCGGAAATTGCCGCGGGCAATACGGACTTGTCGCAACGCACGGAAGAGCAAGCGGCCGCGCTCGTACAAACGGCGTCGAGCATGGACGAGATAACCGCGAACGTGAAGCAGAACGCCGACAGCGCCACGCAAGCCGCCAAGCTTGCGAGTCAGGCAGCCGATGTCGCCCGGCGCGGCAGCGGCGTAGTCGAGGAAGTGATCCAGACGATGACCCGCATTACCGCAAGCTCGAAGCAGATTGGCGACATCATCGGTGTGATCGACGGCATTGCGTTCCAGACCAATATCCTGGCGCTCAACGCAGCGGTCGAAGCAGCGCGCGCCGGCGAGCAAGGCCGTGGTTTCGCCGTGGTAGCGGCGGAAGTGCGCAGCCTGGCGCAACGCTCGGCCACCGCGGCGAAAGAGATCAAGGCGCTGATCGAGACATCGACGGATACGGTGAAGGAAGGCTCTTCGCTCGTGTCGAATGCGGGCGCCACGATGACCGAGATCGTGACGTCGGTGCATCGTGTGAACGAGATCCTCGACGAAATCAGTCAAGCGTCGCATGAACAAAGCGCGGGCATCGAGCAGGTCAACCGCGCAGTGGGCGAGATGGATCAGGTGACGCAGCAGAACGCGGCGCTGGTCGAGCAGGCAGCGGCCGCGGCGCATTCGCTGAAGGATCAAGTCGACGTGCTGCGTGAAGCGATCGGGAGCTTTTCGCTGCCGGCTTGATGATGCGCGCCTCGATCGCTCCCGTCGTCCTATCCTTTGAGCGGGTGATCGAGAAAGAAGCGCAACATGGCTGCGCTCGCGTCGGGGCCGCTCGCGTCGGTGTACGAGCCGCGCGCGCTGCCGCCGGCCCACGCATGCGG
>NZ_JBAUSA010001215.1:0-1603 GCF_049581465.1 Caballeronia sp.
TGTAGGGCCGTGATGCACGCCTTGCCGCTACCGCTCGCAACGCTCCCCGCGACTGCTTCGGTTTCCTGATCTAATCGCCACGCCTTCGAATTCAAACATTCAAACCGTTGCGCGATGACTTGCCGACAATCCCTCGATTAGCGACATATAGTGTTCGAGCGACGGCGTCGCCCGTTGCGGCGCCTTGGCCAGATCGTCCCAGCGACGCAACGACAGCGCGTCCTGTGCGAATGGCTTGCTCAAGAACGCCTCGGCCTCTTCGGCGCTGAAAATGCCGCCCTGCAGTTTCAGGCTGCGCACCGAATCGACGGAAAGCTTTGCGAAATAATCGGCGTCGATCGCGCACAGGCAACGCTTGGCGTCGACGTGAAGGCGAATCGGTTCGAGCACGGCTTCGTTAAAAAGCGGCCGCAGGAAAGGTAGCGCGAAGTATTGGTGCAGGTCGTCGATACCCCGCTCAGTCGGCGTCTCGCCCTGCAAATTCAGCAAATGGCCGAGGTCATGCAGAAATGCTGCCGCCACGAGCGTGTCCGCCGCGCCCGCTTGCTCCGCCAGCGCAGCCGTTTGCAGCGCGTGTTCAAGTTGTGTCACCGGCTCGCCGCTATAGGCAATGCCGCCGTAAGTGTCGAAGAGATGCACAATGTCAGTCAGTGTCAGTGCCACGATTCATTCCCACGGAAGCGAAAAAGTCTTGAGGTTCGTGAAGCTTTTCATGGCTTCCTGCACGCCTTCCTTGTAGCCCAGACCGGAGTCCTTGATGCCACCGAACGGCGTCAATTCGATCCGGTAACCGGGCACTTCCCATACGTTCACCGTGCCCACGCGCAACTCGTTCACGAAGCGCGTGATGAGATCGGCGCGATCCGTACACAGGCCTGACGACAATCCGAACGCCGTGCCATTGCTGATACGAATGGCGTCGTCGACGGTATCGAATTCAATGATGGGCGACACGGGGCCGAAGGTTTCCTCGCGCACCAGCGTCATGGCGGGATCGACCCGGTCGAGAACCGTTGGCGCGTACAGTGCGCCGTGGCGGCGGTTGCCGCACAGAAGCCGCGCGCCCATCGCGACCGCTTCGTTCACGCGCGTTTCAAACAGCTCGGCGGCCGCCGCGTCGATCACGGTACCCATCTGGTTCGCCGGGTCGAAGGGGTCTCCATAGGTCCAGGCGCGCGTCTTTTCCACCACCAGTTCCGTAAATCTTGCAGCCACGCTCTTCTGTACGAGCATGCGCTTGACTGCCGTGCAGCGCTGGCCGGAATTCTTGTACGAACCCTGTACAGCCAGCGTTGCAGCGCGTTCGAGATTGGCGTCTTCGAGGACGATCAACGGGTCGTTGCCGCCTAACTCCAGCACCACTCGCCGATACCCCGCCTTCGCGGCAATCGCCTTGCCGATCGCGACGCCCCCCGTGAACGTGACGAGTTCGGCGTGCCGGTGTGTAACGAGTTCTTCGGCGATTTCGCGCGGATCGCCGGTCAGCACTTGCAACATGGGCGCGGGCAAGCCGGCTTCATACAGCACGTCGGCGAAGTAGTACGCCGACAAAGGCACTTTCTCCGACGGCTTCAGGATCACGCGGTTATTCGTTGCAATGGCC
>NZ_JBAUSA010001216.1:0-2802 GCF_049581465.1 Caballeronia sp.
GGAAATACGGCTGGACGATGTTCCTCACGCATCCGTTGCTTGGCGTGGGCTGGGGCGAATTTCCGGTGCATCAATTCGAGTTCGTGCGCGAACTGGGCGGCGTGGAAATCGCCAATAATTCCCACGATATCTTCATTGACCTGCTCGCGAAAACCGGCTTGTTGGGCACGGCGATCGTACTGCTAAGTGTTGCCAGTTGGCTTGTGCGCGTGGTGCGCGCGCCGCAAACGCCCGCGCGAATCTTCGGGCTCGCGCTGCTGGGCGTGCTGATGATGCATGCGTTGGTCGAGTATCCGCAGCAGTACATGTTCTACCTGATGCCCGCGATGCTGATTTTCGGCCTGCTCGAAACGCGTCCGTTGCGGCTGGTGTCGCGCGGGTTTTCGTACGGCTTGTATGTTGTGTTGATCCTGACGGGGCTTGCGTCGCTGTACCCGATTTTGCGCGACTACAATCGCTCTGAGGTGCTTTATTACGGCTCGAGGCCGGCGGAGCAGTATCGTGAGGACCCTTCGGTCCTGTTCAGGGCGTGGGGAGAATATGGCGCGGCGACGCTGGTGCCGATCACCCCGCAGAACCTGCCTGCCAAGCTCGCGATGCATCAGCAAGCGCTCGCGTTGCTGCCGGGAGAAACGGTGTTGCGGCGATATGTCGTCCTGCAGGCGCTGGACGGAGAAACGGGCGATGCGCTCGATACCATGGCACGCCTGAAGATCTTCGCGACCGAGCTTCATGACTGGCCGACGCAACTGGCCGACGTCTACCAACTGCTCGACGAACAAGGCAAGTCGGTGTCCGGTTTCAAAGACGCACTGGTGAAGTTATACGGCGTACCGGCCCCGGACAAAGCCGATAGCGACGACGATGACGACGATTGAGAAAACGGCTCTGAAAAGGAGCCGTTTTTTTGATCTCTGAATTTGCATTCGTCGGTTGTACCGGGCTTATTCCTCCCGGTATAACGGCGGGATGAATTGTAGTACCGCTTCTTTAAAACCCCTACAAGACTGCCCGGAGAAATTTGTCTATCACATTGATAATCACCGTTATATAGCGATCAAAGGTAAAAACGGGTGCGGAGGCACCATCTATTACGACGATACGTGCTTCCGCGATCGACCCGCGGTGACCGCGACCGGGTTGACGCTTGGGGCGGGATCTTTCGCGGGCCACTATGCGATTGACTCTGGCTATGTCGCAATACCAGTAATTGAGTTGTCGCAGACGAGCGAAGAACGTCTGTATATTTACCTCGCGACCGACGATGGCGTTCTTTCAAGGGAATTTTGTATGGAGGCGGCGGCTTCGGGCCCGATATATTCGTATTAAAAAACCGGCTTTATATATGGCTCGCCGACCCAGTAACCGTCATGCCGGCATATGTTTCGCAAGTACATATGACCTGAGCCGAAACTTTCAGGTGTGGAGAAGTTTCAACGCGCGCTTTCACTGAACAGCCAAGACTCCCGACCCGCGGCAGAGGTTTAATGACGCACACATTGTCACAGTTCATCTCAATTTAAAGTCGTAGACACCCCTTGTGACCTTGTTTAAGGTTGTGTTCATTCGGCGTAGGCCATCGCCAGGAGATGGCCGGTGAACGCGAGGTGATTGGTAACGTTCATGCCCATAACAGCCTAAACGAGAGACACTTGAAGACTATTGCCGCCAGAATACTGACTCTTGTTATCTGTGAATTTGCATTCGTCGGTTGTTCAGGGCTGATCCCAGCCGGTACGGCGGTGGAAATGAATGGCACTCCCACTGATGTAAAAAACATACAAGACTACCCGGAAAATTTAGCCTATCGCATAGACGATCATCGGTATATCACGATCAAAGGCAACGACGGACGCGAAGGCACCATCTATTACTACGATACGCGCTTGGGCGTTCGAACTGCAGTAGCCGCAACCGGGTTGACTTTGGGTGATGGCGCTTTCGGTGGGTATTATGCGGTCGATTCCGAATATGTTGCGATACCCGCGATTGTATTTTTTCAAACGAACGGACCACTTTTATATGTACATTATTCGAATAATGGCGGACGGACTTTCAATGAATTTTGAGCGGGATCATACGGAGGAGGGCGCAACGTTATGGTGCTGCAGGATAAGTATTTATACATAGCCCGACGGAGTCACGATGAAACGGCGGGTTTATATCAAGCTAATAAATTTGACGTAAGTGAACCTCTCGCCGTCGATCAATTTCAGCACGTAACCGCGCAAAGCGGAGGAAGAATAGACGTGAAGGATGTTCCTTTGTACATTAAATCACCGTCTCAACGTACCAAATGGAACTGCAATTAAATCGATGTGAGTGGTACGAATTGGGGAGCGTTATCGTCGTACCCCCAGAACCGACTCGGTTGCTCTGAAATGGCAGCGCGACGTAAGAGCACGACAGGATATGCAATGAATCGATTTTACTTAAGTGCCATCATTTTAGGTGCGTGCATGTTGGCGGGCTGCAGGGCCCTGATTCCGCCCGGCGCAAGCGCCGGAATGAACGGCACGCCTATTCACGTTAAGAGCGGCGACAACTATCCGGAGCACTTTGTTTATCGCATTGATGATCACCGGTATATAACGATCAAAGGCAATGACGGATGTGAAGGGACCATCTATTACTACGATACGCGATTGGACGTTCGAACCGCAGTGGCCGCAACCGGGTTGACCCTTGGGGCAGGAGCTTTCAGTGGTTACTATGCGATTGACTCTGACTATGTCGCTATACCAGCAATTGTTTTCTCCCAGACGAGCGGCGAACGGCTGTATATATACTACTCAACCGATG
>NZ_JBAUSA010001217.1:0-1857 GCF_049581465.1 Caballeronia sp.
GAGGGTACCGGGGGGGTAACGGGGGGCCGGGGGGGTGCTGCTCGCGGTGAGTGTGGGGCTAGGGCGGACGGGGTGCTGCTCGCGGCGAGTGTGGGGCTAGCATTGAGTCCTTCTGCTTGCGTGGTCGTTCTGCTTAAGTCGGATTTTCTTGCTTATTTCTGTTAGCCCCTGTTCGGGGCGGAACTTCATTTCTTTGCAAACGCGCAAAGAAACGAAGCAAAGAAACGCGTTTTGAACCGCCAATTTTGAAGTGTCGTCGTCGCTCATTTCAGGTTTTTGGCCCGAACGTAGTACGGCCACCACACATCAACGCTCAGCCGAACACCCACCTTTCTCGCAAAAGGCGCGAACACGCTTCGCCTCGACAGCCCCAATCCCATCGTTACCCTAGCGGCAACGCCAGCGGCAAGCCCAGCGGCAACGCTAGCAGAACCGCCGGCTCTAAGCCCCCTACGCTAAGCTCCGTACGCTAAGCTCCCGACCCAAAGCCCCTACTCTAAGCCCCCGACGCCCCCTCCCCACGCGCATTCGGTTGTTGCAGTTTCTTTCGCGATTATTCAAGTTTTTGCAATTCAGGCCGATGACATCAGGGTCAGCCGCTATTCGCCACGCGAAAATCGCGGTGCCTGATCTATCTTTGCGCGCTAAGGCCAATGCTTAAAAATCTGTCCATAAAGAACTGCCTCACGGTCATGGTGATCGGTTTTGCCATTACGTTGATAGTCGGAGCGGCGGCTGGCCTGCTCTCGCTGCGTGCCGGAAACGACTCGCTCAAGCAAACCTACACAGTCGACACCCCCGCCGTCGCGAACCTTGAAAACAGTGCCGGGCAATTGCTGCGACTACGCCTGGCGCTCGCAACCTACGCGTCACTGATCGACCTCGGAGACAAGGACGGCGCTGGCGCGGTGCTCAAGCGGTCCGACCAATACCTCAAGATCTCAAGCGACAAGCTCGCCGCATTCCTGGCAAACGCCGACAGCGGCGACGAGGAGCAAGGCCTCATTCGCGACATGCAGGACAAGCGCGCGACATTCCTTAGCGAAGGCATCGACCCGGCGATGGCCGCGCTCAAGGCCGGCGACAAAAATGCGTTTCTGGACGCGCAGGCGCACAAGCTGCCGGCGCTGTACAACGCGTACGAAAAATCCATGCTCGTCCTGGAACAGGTTCAGCTCGATCGCGGTGCGCAGCGTTACGCCCAGGCGCAGGAACGTTTTTCGTTGATCATGACCCTCGTCGCCGCAGGCCTCGCGCTTGGCCTTGCGCTCGCATGGGCAATGCGCGCGGCGATGTTGCGCGCGATCGTCAAGCCGGCAGATGCGGTCGTCGCACACTTCGAGCGAATCTCGGCGGGGCGTCTCAATGGCAGGATCGTGGTCGAAAGCAGCAACGAAATGGGTTTGCTGACCGCCGCCCTGAAGCGGATGCAGGAATCGCTGATCGTCACCGTCAGCGACGTTCGTCGTGGCGTGCAGGCGATCAATACGGGTATCACGGAAATATCGGCGGGCAACTCGGACCTCTCCCAGCGCACTGAGAGCCAGGCGGCTTCGCTTGAAGAGACCGTCGCCAGTATTGAAGAACTGACTGCCACCCTCAAGCAAACTGCCGACAACGCCGGCCTTGCCAGCACGCTTGCCACGAGTGCATCGACGCTTGCAAGCCAGGGCGGAAAGCTCACTGACGACGTGATCGATGCGATGGGAAATATCGTGGGCGATTCGCGCAAGATCGGTGAAATCGTTGGTGTGATCGAAGGGATCGCGTTTCAAACCAACATTCTCGCGCTCAACGCGGCGGTGGAAGCGGCACGCGCGGGCGAGCACGGCCGGGGCTTCGCGGTCGTGGCGAGCG
>NZ_JBAUSA010001218.1:0-6394 GCF_049581465.1 Caballeronia sp.
CTGTTAGCCCCTATCCGGGGCGGGACTTCATTTCTTTGCAAACGCGCAAAGAAACGAAGCAAAGAAACGCGTTCAAACCGCGAATACCTAAGTGTCGTCATTGCTCACTTCAGGTTTTTGGCCCGAACGTAGCACGGCCCCAAATACTTAACCCGCAGTCGAACACCCCCCCTCAAGCACCAACGGCGCGCACACGCTTCGCCTCAACGGCCGTATATAAGTGCCTATCCGTGTTCTCGGACTACTAAAGCCCGGGCCAGCTTCAAATTCCAACTAACAAACGACCAGACTAAGCCCCGCGACGCGGGGTTTTTTTTCGTCCATCGAGCATGTCTTCGTTGAACTTCCTGTTTTTTTATTTACGTTTTAGGACGCGTCTCATTGACTCTTAGCCCAAGTCCTCGATAAAAGTATCCTGACGATTTTTTAAAAAGGATGCCGAATCGATGCGACGTAATTTCATAAAGAAAGGAGATAGGACAACCAGCGGTGCGATCGTAACCGAGGGTTTCGATAACGATTTCCACTATGGCGTGCCGCTAACGTTTGTCGGCGCACAACTGTTCTGCCCAGCTTGTAGTCCTTGGGGTTCATTATCGGAGTCGGACCGCGCTTCCCGAACGATTGGATGGGCAAAGAACAGGCACTTGAGAACGACTTAGGCGCATGCAAATGCGAACCTACGCCGCATTTGATCGCATCGCAAAACGACACCTATGAAACGTACGCAGTCCATGAACTGGCAGAGATGGGCTTCGGACCTAACGGCAAACCGTTGCTCTATCACCGCGACGAGCAAATAAAGTTACACGACCAACGCACCGGGCGACTGTTGCCAAATGTCCCGTACAGGATTAACAGGCTGCGGTTCTTTCGTTATCGCCGATGGCATAACTGATTCGACTGGATGCACCCAACGGATTAAGACCGAAGGCACGCGAAAACTGATCGTCGAAATTCTTTGCAATCGGTAACGTTTCGAATTCCCGGACACTAAAGACCACCTCACGTTATCCAAAAACAAGGACGCTATGTACCGCTTCTACATCAAAGAAGGAGATAACACGTCTAGCGGCGCGACGATCGTTCAGGGCATCCAGCACACGTGGTTTGCGGGCCCTCGACTTGCCTTTGTCGGTGCCGCGCTGTATTGCCCCGTTTGCAAATCGACCGGTGAGATTGTCGCGAGCGGTCCGCGACGGCCTGGGTTGTGGATGGGCAAACAACGCGCACTCAGTGGCGACTACGGTATGTGCAAATGCGATCCAATACCGCGAGTAATTGCCTCCCAAAGCACGCATAGCGAATCTTACGATAACGACGAATTGGGTCGCTCGGGATACACGAGTGCTGGCAAACCGCTCGATCGCCACCACGATGAACGATTCAAGTTGAGGGACCGACGCACGGGCACTCCGTTGGCGAACGTCCCCTATCGTGTTAAGAACAATTCAAGCGTCGTAGCCACCGGCGTAACAGACTCGATGGGCCATGCCGCGCGCGTCAGAACGGAGGGCCAGGCGAATCTTCTGTTCGAAATCGCTTACTCACGCTAACCGAGAGGTAACAAAAATCATGATGCGTCTATTGCTTTGTATGGGCGATCAACCGGAAACCGGCGGCACGATCGAGCCTTATTCCGCGCCGCCGTTCCACATTCGGGAGCATCAAGCAGCCCACATCGGCGCTCTGGTCCACTGCAACGCATGCAACAGTAGCGGACCTATCGCCAAGGCGGGTGGTCCCCGGTGTCATTGGCATCACAGTATGGAAGTGGCGCACGAAGGCGACATCGTGCTTTGCAAGTGTGCGCAACCACCGCGAATGATCGCGACGACGCAAAGCACTTTCCGTAATGACGACATGATTGAGTCGATGGGCGATGTCTCAGAACATAAGCCTGAGTCGCCGTCCGAATCGGGGCAGCGAACGCTGCCATTTGATCAGCAGTTTACGCTACGCGATCGCGCAACACAAAAGCCACTAGGCCGTGTTTCATACGTCATTACAAAACCGTCAGGCGAGACATTCGCGGGCGTCACCGACAACAACGGAATGACGCAACGCGTAAAAACCAGTGCAGCCGAGAGGCTTGCTCTAGCAATTCAACACTAAGAGACACACATGCCAAACGAAAATTGGGTAGGAGTAGGCACTGCCACGACAAACCGTACACCGGATTCAGTCGTCGACATATTCGTCGATCTCAACGCCGCGCCGATATGCCCGAACATGACTGATGCGGAGTTTCGTAAAAGCGTACTCAAGCTTACCGTCGACGCAAATGCGACTGTGCAACGGCGATTAACCGAGTTGACCAGATGGGCCCCAATCGATAGGGAGCGTGTACAGACGTGGTTTGGAACGAATGATGAAGCGACTAGAGCTAGCCTGATTCAAGGACTAGGCAGGTTAAGCAAAGTGTTAGTCGGCCTTGCGCCAAAGAACTTCATTCGCTCTTCGCCGGATACAGACTTGGCGACGGGATGCACACCCAATCTTAAGAATCTGTCTGGTGAAGTCGCGCATGTCTGCGCACCGGATACAGCGACGCATACCATATCGATAAGCCCGAATTTCTGCCAGCTTCCGGATCGCTCGGCGGGAAGGCTAGACTCCAAGCAACTTACGATTGTTCACGAAGCCTCCCACTTTCACGATACGTTCGGTTCCCTCGATCATGCCTATACTCAGTACAACACGCGTCGACTCGCTCAATCAAACCCGGAACGGGCGATCGCTAAGGCGGACAGCATCGCGTGGTATGTGCTTTGTACTGACTAGTGCAGTATTCTGTTTTGGTTCGGAAAATGCGGCTGCGTGCAGTTTCTCATTCCAAATGTCATCGAAGATGGCTGTCAATTCGGCTGGACTTTCGAATGGTGCCCGATTGCGTTTAGCTAATCTTTTCATAGACGTAAGTCGCTTGCCTGTTCCCGGTGTTCAAGCCATAGTTTATAGCTACGCATCCGTAGAAGAGCGTGAACCGCGTCTTCTGGCAGCTCGGCGGGCAGAGAGTGTTACTCAATTCCTTTCGCAGTTGGGGGTAACGCCATCGGACACTTATGTCGAAAGTAAAGTCGTCCAACACGTCAAAGACGGTCAGGAAGGATCGGATCAAATTGACGTACAGTTCTCACCAACATGCCCGCCAGGAGGTTGCGGTTATCTCTGCGCCACACCGATAGAGAGATGACGAACGAATTAGGCCGTTGCAAAAAACGCATCGCCCCGTTGCGGATGTAGTCATCCGAAACGGGGCGTTGCCCTTTTAGACGCTTGGAGCGCAGTGACGCCTACCAGTGCATAATCTCGCGCCGCTCGTTCGCCCCAAAGCACCACACGGATGATTCGGGATTGAATATGGCGTACCGGTTCTCTCGTGACTCGGTCCGCCGACCGGCCCAAACGTAGCTGGCGCGGGGGCTTTTTCGGCCATTTCTCGTAACTGAACCGCTCCGGTTTTCGTAATATGGTCTTCGGCTTCAATGCGAACGCACACCGATCACTATCGCTCAGTCCGTCGGGTTGTTTGTCGCTGCCTGCAATCTTCAGCCCCAGAAAATACTACATATACCGGCCGCTGCGGCGAGCAGAAGGACTCCACCTTCGCCCCACACTCGCCGCAAGCAGCACCGCCCTAAACCCCTAAGCCCCTAGTGGCCCCAACGGAGTACCAAGGGATCAAGCCGGCGCGCAACGCGCAGCAACCCCGCACGCGTAGCCGGGTGCATCGCCGCAAACGGATGCCGTGCGCTATCAGAGCGGATCACGCCGCCTTCCTTCATCAGCGCCTTGCACGCCAGCAGGCCACACTGCCGATTCTCATAATTAATCAACGGCAGCCACTGCTCATAGAGATCGGCAGCACCTTCAACATCGCCCGCCGCATACGCGTCGACAATCTTGCGAATTCCGTCCGGATAGCCGCCGCCTGTCATCGCGCCGGTTGCGCCGGCATCGAAATCAGGGATCAGCGTGATTGCTTCCTCACCGTCCCACGGACCCACGACAGCGTCACCGCCGAGTTCGATCAACTCGCGCAGCTTGGAGGCCGCCTGTGCCGTCTCAATCTTGAAGTACGACACGTGCTCCACATCCCGGGCGAGCGATGCAAGGAACGGCGCCGAAAGCGCAGTCCCGGCGACAGGCGCGTCCTGGATCATGATGGGGATATCAATCGCGTCGGACACACGGCTGTAAAACTCGCGTATGCCAGCCTCGCCGACGCGAATCGTGGCTCCATGGTAAGGCGGCATCACCATGACCATCGCGGCACCCGCATCCTGCGCGGCGCGGCTGCGTTGTGCGCAAACCTGCGTGCTGAAATGAGTGGTCGTGACGATCACAGGCACGCGGCCCGCCACGTGTTCAAGCACGGTGCTCTGCACCTCGTTGCGTTCTTCGTCGGTGAGCGCGAACTGTTCGGAAAAATTGGCGAGGATGCACAAGCCGTGCGATCCGGCGTCGATCATGAAGTCGATCGCCCGACGCTGACCGTCAAGATCAAGGCGCCCAGCGTCGTCGAAAATGGTGGGCGCCACCGGAAATACGCCTCGGTAGATTGGCTGTGACATTACGGGTCTCCCTATTCCTTATGTATGCAAATGCGCGGCTCACTATAGAAGTGATGACGCCGCTTTGTATAGCGAATCATTTCCATGTGTTGATCGCTTTTGCGACTCACGTTGCATGCTGATATTTCGCGTTAAACCCCACGCAGCGCTTCACTGACGAAGTCGAGCCGGTCTTGCCCGAAAAACAGCGTACCGCCCACAACAATGGTGGGACAGCCGAAGACGCCTGCGTCAATAGCCTCTGTCGTGTTTCGCTTGAGCTTTTCCTTTACCTTTACCTCAGGCGAAACGACGCGTTCCCTGAAGTGGCCGGCATCGAAACCGGCTTCAACGAGCGTCGCCTCGAGAATCGCAGGGTCGGCAAGGTTCTTCGGGAATTCCCACATCGCTGAAAACACGCTTTCAACATACTTGTCGAACAGGTCGGTGCCTTCAAACGCGACTGCCCCGCGCTGCAGCGTGAGCGTATTGATAGGGAAGTAGGGATTGTGTTGGAAGCGTACGTTGCGTTTGTGAGCCCAACGTTGAAGGTCGTCGATCATCCACTTGGCCTTGGCCGGACAATCCATCGGCGTCTTATTGCCGGTTGCCTGAAAAATCCCGCCTAGCAGGACAGGCCTCCACACGATTTGCGCACCGGTTTCCATAGCAACCTTCGGTAGCGCACGATGCGCGAGGTATGACGTAGGGCTGCCTACGTCGAAATAGAAAACCGCTTGTCGGGTCATTTCACCGTTCCTTTAAAGAGGGCTTTACCACGGTTCCATGTAAGGCCGCAAATCGAGTTCGAAGGTCCACGCGGTGCGCGGCTGGCTGTGAAGATGCCAATAGTTCTCGGCGATGTGGTCGGGGTCGAGAATGCCATCCACCTCCTTAAGCTTGTAGCGCTCGGGAAACAGTGTACGGATGAAGTCTGTATCGATAGCGCCGTCGATCACAATGTGGCCTACGTGTATGCCTTGCGGACCCAACTCGCGCGCCATGCTCTGCGCGAGAGCACGCAATGCGTGCTTGGCGCCGGCGAATGCGCAGAAGCCTGCTGAAGCGCGAACGCTCGCGGTTGCACCTGTGAAAAGGACTGTACCGCGGCCTCGCGGCAGCATCACGTTCGCCGCTTCGCGGCCTACGAGGAAGCCGGCAAAGCAGGCCATTTCCCACACCTTGAAGTATTTCTGCGCGGTCGTTTCCGTGATGCCGAACTGCACGTTCGCGCCGATGTTGAATACGGACACTTCAATGGGGCCGATTTCACGCTCGATGGCTTCGTACAGCTTGACGACCTCTTCTTCCTTGCGCGCGTCAACGCCGAAAGCACGCGCTTCGCCACCTTCGTGATGAATGGCTTCGACGAGCGACTCAAGCTTCGCGGCGTCTCGCCGGACCACGCAAGCGACAAAGCCTTCACGTGCAAACCTGCGCGCGATGGCTCCGCCGAGCGCGTCGCCCGCACCTACGATCAATGCGACTTTGCTGGCCACGGGTTATCTCCCGATGAGTAGCGGCGGTTAGGCGCGGACCAGCGTCGGTGCGCCTAGCCATGCGGAAAGCACCGACAGATATCGCGCGTATCGCCGCTACCAGGTTGCTTTAACAATAACATTTCAAACGAAAGTTAGCGTACCGAAGCAAACGCGAGGGGTGGGGGAGAGCAAAATCGCCCAACCCGCACCTGACCATTCGGTGGCATATTCGGCGAGTGGGTAAGTCACGACGCGTCATTACGCGCGAAACCCATTCACTCATGATCCTACCCGAGGTGCGCCATGGATTACATCGAGAGTCTGCGAGTCTTCCGCTCAGTGGTCGAGGCCAAAAGC
>NZ_JBAUSA010001219.1:0-2649 GCF_049581465.1 Caballeronia sp.
ACCCGTGCGCGTGCGTGGCATTCACGCGCAAAACCGTGCCGCGCCGAGTGGCCGCGCGGGCCAACGCTGTGCACTGAATCTCGCGGGGATCGAAAAGGATGCAATCGATCGGGGCGACTGGATCGTCGATGCGCGTCTCGCGCGGGCATCGGGATGCATCGATACGTCCCTCACCCTGCTAGCCGAGGCAGGGGTTACGCTGCAGCATTGGGCGCCGTTGCATGTGCATCTGGCGACGCAGCATCAGGTCGCCCACGTGGCGTTGCTGGACGGCGATACGCTGGGTCCAGGCCAAACCGCGCGCGTGCAACTGGTATTCGACCGGCCCATGTGCGCGTTGCCAGGGGATCGGTTCATTGTGAGAAACGCACAGGCCAGCCGGACGATAGGCGGTGGCCACGTACTCGATCCATTCGGTCCGGCGCGCAAACGCCGTACGCCGCAGCGGCTTGGATGGCTAGACGCAATACAGACGATGCTCGACACGGGTGCGCTCGATGCCTTGCTCGCGCAAGCCCCCGACGGTCTTGCACGCTCGTTGCTGCAGCATCTGACCGGCACGCCGGTGGCGAGTTTACGGCTTCCCGCCGATACCCGCGTGGTCACCTTATCGGGCGACGATGCCTTGCTGGTCGCGGACACCGCGTGGAGCACGCTCAGCGTCCGGCTGCTCGCGGCACTGGCCCAATTCCACGCGCGAACGCCCGACGAGCAGGGACCGGATTCATCGCGCTTGCGCAGGATGGTTGCGCCCTTGGCGGAAGATGCCCTGTGGCGCGCGCTCATCGACGAATGCCTATCGTGCGGCGCTATCGTAAGGAGCGGACCCTGGCTGCATTTGCCGAGCCACGCGGTCACGCTTGACGAAGTGGAGCGACTGCTTGCTGGCGTATTGCTGCCTGCCGTGAAAAGCGGCCGCTTCGATCCCCCGTGGGTTCGCGATCTTGCCAAGGCCCATGGCGCACCCGAGGATCGTGTGCGCCAGTTGATGCGCAAGCTTGCACGCCAAGGCGAAGTATTCCAGATCGTGCGCGATCTTTTCTATCATCGCGAGGCGATTCGCGAACTCGCGTCCATCGCGGCTCTTGAGGCAAGCAAGCACGAGGGGACACTCGCTGCCGCGCCGTTTCGCGATGTCACGGCGCTCGGCCGCAAGCGCGCCATTCAGGTTTTGGAGTTCTTCGATCGCGTTGGATTTACGCGTTTTCACCGCGAACTGCATGTGCTGCGCACGGATAGTCGTTGGCTCGATCTGCTGTGAAAAGCGTTAATAACAACGCTTGTCTGCACCTTTGAACCATTGGTGAAAACGCGAACGCTCTGTGTTGCTTAACTCCCGTCGCATATAAAAGCTCTGCTGCACGGCAATAAAAAAACAGTCCTTCTCCATCGTCTGGCCGCCTCGGCATTGGCAATGCCACGTGCTAAAACCAGCGCAGCGCATCAAGACCTAACTAATAGGTCGTTATCCTGTACATATAATTATCAGACGATTTGCACAGACCTGAACCGGCACAGCAAATAAACAACACTTCGTAACAAATATCTGTGCCTCAATTAAATGACAGGCTACGCTCCCGTTCACGGTCTTATTGTTGGAGCCTGGGCAGTAATTGCCCGGACCGCTCACCAATTACTGTGGATTACTAAATGAAAAAAATACTCGTCTCCAGTGCCACTGGCGCACTGTTCATTGCCGCGTCGTCGTCAGTCTTCGCACAAAGCTCCGTCACTCTCTATGGCATCGTCGACGAAGCCGTCCGATATCAAACGAATGCGGGCCCGGGCGGCCACGACCAGGTCGCCATGACGTCGGGCCCGGAAACCCACAGCCGCTGGGGCTTGAGGGGTAGTGAGGATCTGGGGGACGGCTGGTCCGCGGTCTTCCGCCTCGAAAACGGTTTTGAAGCCTTCGATGGGCAACTACACGTCCCCAACACACTGTTTAGTCGACAAGCTTTCGTGGGTGTGCAGAACAAGACATATGGCGAGCTGACCTTCGGTAGGCAATATGCGCCGGCCTACGACACCCTGGGCGATATCTTCGACCCGCTGACCGTTGGCAACTATTGGCAAAATAGCTGGATGTATAACGGCATCGGCCCTTACCTCGAAATCAACAACTCGATCAAGTACAAGGGCACCTTCGCCGGCCTGTCGGTCGATGCCCTTTACGGCTTAGGCAACCAGCCGGGCGCGCTCGGTCTCGGCGCCACCTACGCCGCGGAACTGACCTACACGTTCGGCCCCGCTTCCCTTAACGCGGGCTTCCAGCAGGTCGCCGTCCCGACATCTGCGACCGGCTCGTCAACCGACGACAGTGTCGGCAGCGTAGTCAATGGCGCCAAGATCAACTTCCTGCACATCAGCGGCGCGTATCAGGTCACCAAAGAGATCCGCCTGCTGGCCGGCTGGCTGCGGGGGCAGGACCAGACTGGTTTGACCGACACCTACATGCAGCAAGCTGGCGCGCCGGCACTGAAAGGTGCGAGCCCCAACCGTATCGACGACACCTTTTACGTCGGTGCGAACTGGCAAGCCATGCCTGCCCTACTGTTCACGTTCGCGTACTACTATGGACAGACGCGCAATGCTGAACTGCTCGACGGCGGGCTCGGCAAGGGGGTGAACCAATCGGGCACCATTCTC
>NZ_JBAUSA010001220.1:0-3232 GCF_049581465.1 Caballeronia sp.
CAAGAGGACCGGCTACGTCGACTGCTTGACCGTCTAGCGACCCTCCCAGTGCCGTCAATCTGGGACGAGGGAATCATGGAAGGTTAATTAGGATAACTAATCACCAAGGTGGCGGGGCCCGCCTCGAACACGTTGTTACTGTCAGGTAGGTCGGGGTTGCCGATTTCTTAGAAATAAGCAGGCCGCACGCGACGATGCTTGACTTGCCCGCATACACTGGATTTTCCGTCAGGACAGCGTGCAATGAAAACGCATTTACTACAAGCAAACTCTCTCCTTACCATTTGGCGAATGTTCGCGGTCCGGCGCCACCTCGATAACGTTGCATTTGAACTCAGTCCGGCCGGCGATATGTTGGTTCGAGATGAAGACCCCTGGCATCAAATAATTAAGACCGACGTGTTTTGCCAGCTCGCCATCCAACTGGGTCCTCGCGCGGCGTTACGGCTCCCTATCGTCACCCGGACTTTCGGCATCCGAGTTCCCGATATGGTCTGGATGCCGGAGGAGAAGTGGCCCGACGATGGTGCAGAGCAAGAGACCAATCCCTTAGCCTTCGCGCCGGACCTGTGCGTGGAAGTGCTGTTCGGAAAAGCCGTGTGCGCAACCAGTCTCGACAGCAGGACGCACGCCTACCTTTGCAGCGGAGCGGAGGAGGTCATCGTGGTGGGTGCCGACGGGACCGTAGAATTTCGTGGCCGCGAAGGTGTGCGCAGCCGCTCGGTGTTCGATGTAACGCTTGAGCTCGATACCTGCCTTCTTCTCTATGGTCCGACCGTAACAGCGTCCGCTGCCGCCTCGCCGCGCTAAGGGGCCTCGGGAAGGGCACTACTCGAACTTCAGGTGGCGGAGCGGAATTGCCCTTCCTTGTTATTAAATCGCATCTTCAAAAGCACGCCAGGTCATTGCAGTCATGGACATTCGAATCTCCCACGGCGCTATCGTTTCTGGCGACCGAAATTTGGTCGTCTTTGCTGCTCATTTCCGTGAGCGTTCCGTCCAATGCTCCATCGCACGTGAGGTGTTGGAGTTGTACTTCTGGGTGCCTGCAGGAGTAAGCGATGCGCACTTGCTCAAGGCCTACGTTCACGGCCGCAATCGGATTGAGGCGATAGTGAGCCGAAAACTCCTCGCAACACCAGGCGAAACGATTGGGCTAAGCGTGGCGGATTTCGCACGGTGAATTGCGCGGGACCGCGAACTCAAGTTGTTTGAACTAATGCCCGTAGCATCGCTCCTATCTGTCATACACCGATGGAGGGGCTAGTGAAGCAGCTCAAGATAGGCACCCAAGTCAAGCTAACCGACGAAAGAATTCAGCAGCTTGATAGCCGCTCCGCGACGCGGTACCGCGAGCGCGTTGGCGCGGTCGTCGGTTGCAGGCCCGGCGCGAAGGGTCCGCTTGTTGAATTCGACGCAGATGAAGGACGGCGCACTGAGATACTGCAGGACGTCGCGCCAGCGTACTTAACCGTTTTGCCCGCGTAACTACCTCGAAGATTTCGACGCGGGTGCCGAGGATGGTC
The DNA here is from genome assembly GCF_049581465.1 of Caballeronia sp. GTDB lineage: Bacteria > Pseudomonadota > Gammaproteobacteria > Burkholderiales > Burkholderiaceae > Caballeronia. The sequence goes on from NZ_JBAUSA010001220.1 coordinate 1,527, forward strand.
TCGCCCCTGGAAAGGTAATCGACTGAGGGCAAGAAACCCTGCGGTCGGCGAAGCGTTGGTGCACAAGCGAGTCGCGATCGGGACTAATCTACTACGCCACCACGTTCGCAGCGTCTATATCAAGCGTGCCGAGTCGCGAGAGAATGTCGCAGGGGTTGCGTGGTTGCTGTCTCCATCGCTAGCAGATGAATAGGCAACCGCTTGGTCGCAGACCAAATCGGTAGTTTCAAATAGATAGTCATGGGGCTCAAGGACGCCGAGGTGTTCGCCATGGCCAGCGTATTCAGCGCCTCGCCAGTGTGTTGCGACGCTCCGGCTGTCGATTGACTGTGCCAACCCGCTGGTCGGCGCCGCACACGCAGTTGCCACATGAACTCGGTATGAGCCGCTACCGACGAATACACGATGCTTGGTCCGATACCGGGAGGCGGGTAGATACGCCAATCTTTCGGTCCATGATGAAAGAAAGTTAACGAAAAGAAACCCGCCGTGAGAGGGGCGCGAACGCAGACATACCTACAGGCGCCGGGATAGACGCGGCCGAAGTGCGACATGTGAGCCCCACTGTCGACTCCAAATCACCTGCTGACCTCATAGCGAAGAGGTGATTGATGACCTTTGGACATGCAACTGGTTGCGGGTTTTGACGCTGATTTCGTAGAGAGCGTTCGAACAAGCCTGAGGCGTAAATCGATGTCGGGTACGGCACGGTGAATATGCGAATATATGTTTCGTTATGCGAATATTAAGGTATCGACGGGTCGAGTTCGATCGCGACGCTGTGCCGAGCGCCGACGATGCTACGCAAAGCTGGAATGTGAGATCAGTTTCGGCAGTAGTGCCGCAGATTGATCATCGTATAGGCGAGTGTCTTTAACGCGTAGTGCACGTCACTGATGCGCTCGAAGCGCAGCAGCAGACGGCGAAACTTATCTTCCCAGGCAAAGACGCGTTCGATGGTCCTGAAGCGCTCCTCGAAGATGGTCGGATCAAAGCGCTGCTTGCGGCCCCGCTTCGGTGTTTTGCGCCCACGCGGGTTCTCGGGGATGTTCGGGGTCATGCCGCGATTGAAGATCGCCTTGCGGTTGTCCCGGCAATCGTAGACGCCATCCAGACTGACGGTTGAGCCTCGCAGGTCCGCGCCAATGGCGCGAGCCATGTCGGTGAGTCTGGGCAGCGCGTTGCGCAACAGCGGCGATTCGTTGCGGTTGCCCGGGGCCGTCACGAACGGCGCGATGATGTTGCAGTCGCGATCACAGAAGGCGACGACCTTGCAGCCCTTGAGATGCTTGTGTCCGCTATACCCGAGGTTGTCGCCGCCTTTCTTCGCTGCAGTGGTCGTGCCGTCGCCGTGGATGACTGAAAGCTCGAGAAGCTGGTCTTGATGAAGTCTATGTACGGTGCCCGAAAAGATCCGGTCGATGCTGCCATCAGCCTGCCAGCGCCGCATCATCCGGTAGATACGCGTGGGGTGGATTTCAGGCAGACCTTTTGCATTCCTGTCGATCGGCAGCATCTTCCAATGACATCCCATATAGAGCGCCTGCAGGATGTAGTTGAAGATCTTGTGCAACGACAGCGTCGGCGGCGGTCCTCGTCGGCCACGACTCAGGTGTAGCAAGACAAATTCCTCAAACTGCGCTTCACTCAATTTCGTCGGAATCGCTTGCCAGCGTCGGTTACCCGTCATTCGATGCGTCCAGAAA
>NZ_JBAUSA010001221.1:0-3267 GCF_049581465.1 Caballeronia sp.
GAATTTCTACCTGCTTGACCGGCGGCGGGAAGTAAGACCCCGATGACATCCGGTTCCACACCTTGTATAAATTCTTTGACCGCTCCTGCTCGAACATCACGATAGTCTCATCGTCGATCCCAGCAGAACCTCGGTTGGCCTTCACCAGTTGGTAGTAAGCGCCTCGGCTAGGCCGTACCCATTTCCGCGCGCGCATAGGCGACGATGCTGCTGACGTGGACATCGCGTGAGATCGTGTGCACGATCACTGATCACGGGCGAGATCTATCCGGATGTAACCGTAGGGATGCTTAGGGAAGTGCGGAATCCGGAGGTTTTGCCGGATTTCCTAGATGGCTAGCGACGTGCCAGGGCAGCAGTTCGTCGATGCGATTGATCGGATGATCAGCGATACAGGTCAGGACATGACACAGGTATGCGCGCGGGTCGATATCGTTCAGTTTGCAGCTCCGGATGAGCGAGTACATCGCAGCCGCCCGCTCGCCCCCGCTGTCCGAGCCGGCGAACATAAAATTTTTTCGTTAATGCAATTATGTGCATTGGGCAGAGATTTTTTTGGTTGGCGGTCGCGGCAACCAGCGCATCACCATGTCGTCGGACCTGATCCGCGACCGGTAATCAAAAAAATGTTTGTGCTAAACCGCTCCACAGGCGGTGGCCGCTATGGGCATTGAATGACCGCCGCGGTAATTTGTGAAGTCTTGCAGGGGCGATCACACACGGACTTCCGGCGAGAGTGGGAAACATCACGTGTAAAGGAAGCGCGAATGTGCGCGTGAACCGGCAAATCACCCGCCATTTTGGAGTACGCTGGTGCGCCAGCAGATCGAAGGCACGAGTGCAGCCGCGTTGGCCTCGTCAGGAAAGGCGAACGTGTACGGAAACAGGTGCGATGGCAACTAGCGCGCATGGGTGGGACCTGGCGGGGCTCGTGGAAGGCTGCCGGGCATGTCTTCGATGCGGAGCATGTGTCCCTTGCCACATACGGGGCAGTCGCGCAGTGACTTGCCGGTGAGTCGCTGGTAGCGGTCACGGTAGTCTTCCCCGGGCTCGACTGCGGCAACGGCGGGAGCCTCGACACCGAGCAGCCGCCTGCAGGTGGCGAGCTTGTCGGCACGGTGGCAGTTGGCGAGCCACCCGTAGCTGCGAATGCGCTTGAAGCCGTCAGGTAGCACATGCAGCAGGAAGCGACGGATGAACTCGTCGGCGGTGAGCGTCATGGTTCTTTGTCTGGACTCGTGCCGATAGTCCTTCCAGCGGAACTGCACAGTGTGCCCGTCGAAGGCGAGCAGCCGGTTGTTGGAGATGGCGACGCGGTGGGTGTAGCGGCCCAGGTAATCGAGCACGTGTTCGGCACCGCCAAAGGGTGGCTTGGCGTAGACCACCCACTCCGCCCGTGCCGCGGGTGCAAGCCAGGCTGCGAATTCGACGGGATCGCTCAGGGACTCGAACTGACCGTGCAGGCGCAGCCCGCCGGCGTCGTAAGCGCGGCGCAGCTGTTCGAGAAACAGGCGGCGAAAGAGCCGTGACAGGACCCGCACGGACAGGAAGAAGCCGGGACGGCAGGCGATCCAGCGCTTGCCGTCCGGGGAGATGCCGCCGCCCGGCACAACGCAATGCACATGAGGGTGATGCTGCAGATTCTGTCCCCACGTATGCAGGATCGTGAGGAAGCCGATCTCGGCGCCCAGGTGCTTCGGATCGGCGGCGATCGTGCGCAACGTTTCGGCGCTGGCGCGAAACAGCAGATCGTAGAGCGTCCTCTTGTTCTGGAACGCGAGAGCGGCGATGGATTCGGGAAGCGTGAAGACGACATGGAAATACTCGGTCGAGGGGAGGAGCTCCGCATGCCGGCGTTCGAGCCATTGCGCGCGGGCGAGTGACTGGCACTTCGGACAGTGCCGGTTACGACACGAGTCGTAACTGATGCGCTGATAGCCGCATGCATCGCACTGCTCGCGATGGGCACCAAGCGCTGCGGTACGACACAGCTCGATGGCACTCATCACGCGTCGCTGCACACGACTGAGCCCCCCGGCATGGGATAGCCGGAAACTGGGCCCACACTGGCGGAAAATGTCCGCCACTTCGAGCGCCGGTCGCATGACTGCGCTCAGAAGTACTGGGGCGCAGGTGGCGGGGATGGAATGGGTGCAGGGTGCGGCAGCAGGTCGAAGGGACTGGTGGTGGCGCACACGGTGCTGGTGGCGACCTTCAAGTACCGGGACGTTGTCGATAGGGACCTGTGGCCCATCAGCAGCTGGATCCGGCGCACGTCAGTACCGGCTTCCAGCAGATGCGTGGCGAACGCGTGTCGCAAAGAATGGGGTGTCACGGGTTTGGTGATGCCGCTGCGCTTGCGTGCAAGCTCGCATGCGTCGCCCACGGCATGGCGGGTGATGGGCCGCCCCGGAATGCTGCCTGGAAAGAGCCATTCCTTCGGATGGGCGTCCTGCCAGTACAGTCTCAGGATCTCGAGCAGCCTGGGCGAGAGCATTACATAGCGATCCTTACGGTTCTTCCCCTGGTTCACACGGATCACCATGCGCTTGCTGTCGATATCAGTGACCTTCAGATGCACGACTTCGGAGACACGCAGTCCGGCGGCGTACGCGGTCATCAGGATGGTGCGGTGCTTGAGACTGGCGACCGACTCGAAGAAGGTGGTGATCTCCTCCAGGCTGAGGACGACTGGCAGTCGGAACGGCTTCTTCGGTAACGGAAAGTCCTCGTCGCTCCAGGGTCGCTTGAGCGTCACACGGTAGAGAAACCGGAGTGCGCCGATCGTTGCGCCGAGACTGGCGGGTGCCAGCTTGCGTTCTTCGCTGAGGTAGATGAGCCAGGCCCGAATCTCCTCGGGACCCAGCAGTTCGGGCGAACGGCGAAAGTGGCGGGCGAAACTGGCTACCTGAATCAGATAGGACTTCTGGGTATTCTCTGCAAGGTTGCGGATCTGCATGTCATGCAGCATGCGTTGGCGCAGTGGCGTCATGGCGAGCCTCCTGGAAGCAGTGGGTGGAATGCCCAACCGGGCGTTCACATACTGCTCCCGGCGATACCACTCACCACCTCGCCGGGGTTCAGCGCCAGACAACCCTCTTCATGAAACGTCAGCCACGGACCTGTGCCTACCTCCCACTACCGCGTCAGCGGTTTAGTACAAGTATAAGTTTTGGCGGGTGCGCATACTTGTACGCAAGGCGTTTAGCAAGCTGCCGCAGGATCGGTGTGCTTAAACTGGTCAGGTGCAGGCACGCGATCATGCGT
>NZ_JBAUSA010001222.1:0-5895 GCF_049581465.1 Caballeronia sp.
GCCCAGACCGGCGGGCAGCACGCATCCCATCAAGGCTTCTTCGATCTGCCCGGGTGCAAGCCCCGCGCGCTCGAACGCCGCGCGAATCGCGACGGAGCCGAGTTGCGGCGCCGTCACGGAGGCAAAATCGCCCTGGAAAGCCGCCATCGGCGTACGTGCAGCCGATACGATTACTACCGGATCCCGCGTTGCTTCAGTCATGTTTCATCTCCTTGGCGATCGCTTCCACGATGCCCGGAACATCGCCCAGGCGTGCGGCATCGTCGGCGAGAACGTCGTTCTCGGCAAAATGTTCACCACCGCGTGCAAGTGCCGCGATGCATTGCTGATAGGTGGATTCGACCTGATCACTATTGGTGATGGTCATGCCCATGTTGCGCACGCGCCCGTCATGCACGCCGTAGGCCCAGCCATGCACGGTCAGCGCCTGACCACGCGCCCATGCATCTTTCACGATGGTCGTGTGACACACATTCGTCGTCTGTTCGATTGTATTGAGTTCCACCAGTCGGCGTTGCCGCGCGACGCCCATCGGCCAGTCTTCGAGCAACGCCGCATGCTTCACGCGCACATCTTCCACGTGACGCAACCAGTTGTCGGCGAGGCCCACGCGCAGGCTCACCAGCGCCGCGCCCACGCCCGAACAGCCGTAGTGGCCGACGACCATGATGTGCTTGACCTTCAATACGTCGACGGCAAACTGGATCACGGACAAACAATTCAGGTCCGAGTGCACGACCACATTCGCGATGTTCCTGTGGACGAACACTTCGCCCGGCGGCAAGCCGATGATCTGATTGGCCGGCACACGCGAATCCGAGCAACCGATCCACAGATACTCCGGCGCTTGCTGATGCGCGAGCCGCGAAAAGTATTCGGGATCTTCCGAGAGTTTGCGTTCGACCCACGCGAGGTTGTTGTCGAATAAATGCGCGAGCGGATGGGCGCTGGCGTCTTGGTCAATGTTGGACATGGGAGTTCAGTGCAGGATGGGTTTCACGCGGCGCGCGCAGCGGGTGCGTCGGCCGGGAAACGTTCAGGATAACGAACGCAAAAGCGAGCACTGCGTTCGTACGGAAAGATATCGGCGATCTCGCCCTTGATGATGAGTTCCTTGTGCTTTTGCCAAAGAGCAGGATCGAAGAAATCCGCGTGATGCTTCATGAAGACGTCGCGCACGCGCGGGTCTCCGAGCAGGAATGTATTGTAGGTTTCGGGAAAAATATCGTGCGGCCCGACGGTGTACCACGGCTCCCCGGACATCTCGTCTTCCTCGTTGCGTGCCTGCGGCACTTTGCGCACGTTGCAATCGGTGAGGTATTCGATCTCGTCATAGTCATAGAACACCACGCGGCCATGACGTGTCACACCGAAATTTTTGTACAGCATGTCGCCGGGGAAGATGTTGGCCTGGATCAGTTCCTTGATCGCATTGCCGTATTCCCTGATGCCATGTTCGATGTCTGCAAGGCTGCCGTTCTGCAAGTACAGGTTCAGCGGCGTCATGCGTCGTTCAATATACAAATGCTCGATCACGAGGTTGTCGCCCTCGTATTCGATCATCGACGGTACTTCCTTCCTCAACTCACGTATGAGCGCGTCGTCGAGCCGGGAGAGCGGCAGCGCGACGCTCGAATATTCGAGCGTATCGGCCATGCGTCCAAGCCGGTCGTGTCGTTTGACGAGCTGATACTTGTCCTGGATCTTCTTGCGCGTGGTTTCCTTCGGCGGCGGAAAGCTGTCCTTGATCAGCTTGAACACATACGGAAACGACGGCAGCGTGAACACCAGCATCACCATTCCCTTGATGCCCGGCGCGATAATGAACTGGTCGCTGGAATGCGACAGGTGATGCAGCAAGTCGCGATAGAACAGGTTCTTGCCCTGCTTTTGCAGGCCCACCGACGTATAGATCTCCGCCTTCGGTTTGCCCGGCATGATCGAGCGCAGGAATTGCACGTAGGCGGACGGCACTTCCATGTCGACGAGAAAGTACGAGTGCGAGAAGCTGAAAATGATCAGCAGTTGTTCGTGTTGCAACAAGACGGTATCCAGCGCAAGCAATCCGGGCTGCACGTGACGCACCGGCAGGGCGAACGGCCGCACGACGTCCGCGTTGATGACCCGCCCGACGATGTACGCCGCCTTATTGCGAAAGAACAGCGACGACAAAACGTGAATCTGGAAATTCGGCGCGGCCTTGAAATCAGCGAACGCTTCTACTAAAGCGCGTGTCACACATTGAACGTCGCGTTCGAGATCCTCGAACGGCGGATCGAGCTGGAAGTTCGTCACGATCCGCTCGATGGTAGCGGTGAGTCCGTCCTTGGCCGGGTAATACGCGCGATACGTCGGCTTGGCCGCGGGTTCGCCGTTCTCGATATATTCCGTCGATATAGCCGGCCGCACGAAAATGAAATCGTTGTTGAAATACGAGCGATGCAAAATCTTGCAGCACACGGAATTGAAGAACGTCTCCGCGCACTCGGGTTGCCGGTGCGACGTCAGCAAGCCTATGTAATGCAGTTTGATCTGCTGCCAGATTTCATCGTGGATATTCTCGGCGTCGTACTCGTCCTCTAGCCGCGTCACGCACTCTTCCACGCGATCGTCGTACGACGTGATGCGTTCCCGCGCAAGCCGCTGCAGAGCAAGCCACTCCCCGGCTTCAAAGAGCTGCTTCGCCTCGATGGCCGCATCGCGAAACACGCGATAGTGGCGATCGAAGCCCTCGAGCAGCGTTTCCGCGACATCGAAGGCGATCTGCGACGACAGCAACTTGGGAAAGTGATTCATTTCGACCCTGGGGTGCCGCGTGACGGGGTGCGCTGCATTTCAAATCCGGGCGATATTGTATCGCCGGAGGGTGTTGCCGTTTGCTTCGGGCGCGGCTTTGGCGGGCGCGTCGTGTTGGTTGAGGTATCGCTAAAAGTTGCGCTCAGGTCGCCGATGCTGCGTTTTTCGCCACACGCTCCTTGGGCTTTCGCACACGCGTTTCGCTGCCTTTTCCCTCATTCGCCAGAAGAATCGCCCGGCCTTGCGCCTCGGCTGCCGCGAGTTCGGCGAGCGTGGCGGTCAGGTCGCTCAATTGGCGTTCCAGCACCTCACGATGCGCCGCAACGGTGTCCAGGAACGCGTGCAACTGTGCGACCGTGCCCGTGGGCGAATCGTAAAGATCGAGCAGCCTGCTCACCTCGGTCAACGTAAATCCGAGCCGCTTGCCGCGTAATGTCAACTTGAGCCGCGTGCGGTCGCGCGCCGAGTATGCGCGGCGGAGGCCATTCGCGCCTTCGCGCGCGGGCGCGAGCAGCCCGTGATCTTCGTAGAAGCGGATTGCACGCGGCGTCACGTCGAATTCGCGCGCCAGTTCGGTGATCGTGTAGTGCATTTCCGTCATGCGAATCCGCAGGTAAGCGCAGGCTAGCGCGCATGTCAGCACAATTAAGCGCGGACATAAGCGACCGCAAGCCGGCAGGTTTTCAACGAAATTCGGGCGCAGAAGTTAAACTGCAGGTTAACGTTAGCGTCAACTTGCCGTCAATGCAACGGCTGACAACCCGGAGACTCATCCGCATGAATGCGCTCGAACAGCAGCTCGACTATGTTTTCGCCGATACGATTCCCGAGGCCGGCCACGCGGTGGAAGTCACGCCCGGCGTGTTCTGGGTGCGCATGCCCTTGCCGTTCGTGCTGGATCACGTCAACGTCTGGGTGATGCGCGACGAGATCGCCGGAGTCAAAGGCTGGACGATCGTCGATTGCGGTATCGCGGACGAAGGGATTCGCGCGAACTGGGAGCGCATCTTCGAGACGCTGCTCGACGGTCTGCCCGTTCTGCGTGTGATCGTCACGCATTGCCATCCGGATCACATCGGCCTGGCCGACTGGATTTGCAACGGCGGCTCGCAAAAACGCTGGGATCCCGTGCGCCTCTGGATCTCACACGGCGAATACATGATGGCGCGCGTGATGGCGTCGGGCAGCGGTTCCGACGCGGGCGGCGAACGCGCGGCGCAACACTTTGCGCGCAATGGCCTGACTGACGAAGGATCGCTCGATGCCCTGCGCAAGCGCGACACGTATTACCCCAGGCTCGTCCCATCGATACCCCCGCAATTCCGGCGTATCCGCAATGCCGATGTGCTTGAGATTGGCGGCCGCGAGTGGGAAGTGGTGACGGGTTTCGGTCATTCGCCGGAGCATTGCGCATTTTTCTGCGCGCAGACCAAGGTGCTTATTTCGGGCGATATGGTATTGCCGCGCATTTCCACCAACGTCTCCGTCTTCGATGTCGAACCGGAAGGGAATTCGCTCGCGCTGTTCCTGGAGTCATTGGGCCGGTATGAAGCGATGCCCGCCGATACGCTGGTCCTGCCTTCGCACGGCAAGCCGTTTCGCGGCATGCACACGCGGATCGGCCAGCTTCGGGATCATCACGCGGCGCGTCTGCAGGAAGTGCGCGACGCGTGCGCGATCAAGCCGCAAAGCGCCGCCGATATCGTCCCGATGATGTTCAAGCGCAAACTCGATATCCATCAAATGACGTTCGCACTGGGCGAAGCGCTTGCCCATTTGCATTTGCTATGGCTGGACGGTGAGTTAGTACGGCAAACCAATAATGCCGATGGCGTAATTCGCTTTAGTCCTCACTGAGATGATAATGACTGGTACAACCTCGCATCCCCTTGATAACGTCATCTGGTCCGCCCTCACTTCGCGCCACAACTCGCTGGCGATAGGCGACGATCTTGCCCGGCGCTATCCCGCCGAGATCGCGCCATTCGGGGCGATGGCCGAGGTGTCCGCGACGGGCTTCGAAGCATTGACTCGACTAACGGCGTTGGACGATCGCGTTGCGTTGTTCACGCTGGAAGAAGTGACGCCGCCCAGCCACTTTTCTATCGAGCGCAAGAAGAGCATTGACCAGATGGTTGGTGCGGCCACGCAGCGCACCGTCGACACGGCCAGCATGGTGCGATTGGGCGCAGATGACGTGCCGGAAATGATGGCGCTGGTCGAATTGGCGCAGCCGGGACCGTTCGCGGCCGGGACGTATCGGCTGGGCACCTATCTTGGCATCCGGGTTGATGGGCGTCTCGCTGCGATGGCTGGCGAACGGATGCGCCTCGACGGCTACACGGAGATCAGCGCGGTATGTACGCATCCGGATTTTAGGGGACAGGGATATCCGAGCGAGCTGATCGGCGCGCTGTCGAACGCTATTCTGGATCGTGGGGAACTGCCGTTCCTGCACGTATTCGACGACAACCTGGCCGCGAGCGCTCTTTATAGGAAGCTGGGTTTTACCCGGCGCGAGGTGATCGAATTGACTGTGCTTCATCGAGCGGTGGCTTGAATCGACGGGAACGCCATCGAAACGAACACTTCGTCAGAACCGATAAAAAATGCCGTTCAGCTTTTGACTGAACGGCATTGATGTATCTCCCAAGCCTTAAGTGAAAGCCGCTGCCTTACTGCACCGCGACGCTGGCAAAATTCTGCCGCCCGAACGGACTCACGCGATACCCACTGACATTCGTCCGCGTCAACGCCGAAGCGGTCGGATACGCGAGCGGAATCCAGACCGCCTGATCGTGGATGATTTGCTGCGCTTCCGTGTACGCTTTAGTCCGTTTAGACAGATCCGCCGATGCCTTGCCTTCGTCGATCAACCGGTCAAGCGTCGGATCGCAGAAGCGCGCGAAGTTGATGCCCGAACGGATGGCTGCGCAGCTAAACAGCGGTGACAGATAGTTGTCCGGGTCCCCATTGTCCCCGGCCCATCCCATGAACAACATGTCGTGCTGGCCTTGCTTCGCTTCCTTGATCAGCTCACCCCATTCGATAACCTTGACCTGCGCCTTCACGCCAATCTTCGCCAGGTCCGCTTGAAGC
>NZ_JBAUSA010001223.1:0-2571 GCF_049581465.1 Caballeronia sp.
CAGGCAGTGCGGCCGCGTTGTCACTTCACACGTGCGATGTTCGCTCAAATCAATTTTCAATTAGAACCTTGCGACTCAGATCAAGGAGACAACATCGCATAACTACCCGCAGGTAGAACTCAAACGTTGGCTTTGGAAGCGTTCGACCGCTCTCTGCTACGTCACAAGAAGGTAACGGATTTGGACTTACGAGAACTAGCAATAGTTAAAATGCCACTACAAAGCAGAGAAGAATCCACCAGGAACGGTTTATATAAGGTACGTAGATCATTGCCGCCTCTAAACGCCGTTAAAGCATTCGAGGCGGCGGCGCGCTTGGGCTCCATCACGCGCGCAGCGTCAGAACTAAATGTAACGCCATCCGCCATTAGCCAGCAGATAAAAAGCTTGGAAGAACATGTAGGGCGCAAACTTGTTCAGAAAAACAAGCAAGAATTAGAGCTGTTGGGAATTGGAAATCAAGGCTTTGCCGACATCTCACATGCTCTGGATCTTATAGCCCGCGCCTTTCAACCGGACGATGAAAGCGCTCAGCGGGTTGCATTCAGCACACTACCTGCGCTAGCCAGCCGTTGGCTAAATCCTCAATTGCAAGCCTTAATGGATCGCTATCCTAACCTGGACCTCTATATAGACTGTTCGCCGCATCTAGTCGATTTCTCCAGCGAATCATATGATTTGGCTCTCCGGTTTGGCCAAGGTCCGTATGACCCACTGAGCACCGATCGTCTTTTCACCGAACGCTTTCAGGCGGTCTGTGCTCCAATACTGAAGACAAAAATACAAGAGTACATTCAGCGCGGTCAACTTCACGCAATCAACTTTATTTGCGACGTTGGCATGCACTCCGGCGAACACGTGACCTGGTCCAATTGGCTGGAGAGGCGCGGGCTTTCCACTCAGATTCCAGAGCGCCGTATCGTATGTACAGACTCCAACATGTCGATCGATGCCGCGTTGAACGGATACGGTCTATTGTTGGGGCGCCATGCTCTGGTAGCGCAGTTGCTTGAGCAGGGCGCTTTAGTGGCGCTTGACGAGGAACCATTTGAAACAGAACTGGGCTACTTCTTGGTTTACCCGTCGTTGGCAGGGTTGAGTCCAGCCGCGCGCACGTTTCGCGGCTGGGTTCTCGAACAGAGCAAGCAATTACGCGATAAATACAAACTCAGTTTCTAAGCGACCCCGGATCGTGCAGCACGAAGTACCGCACCCTGGACATCCATAAATCCACATGCCATCAAAGCTAAAACTCGACAACTGCTTTCCGGACGGCCCTCTTCCGATCAAGCATTCGGCACTGAATCTCACGTACAAAACAAACGAGGCCGGTCGCTCATTGAATACACTGAGACTACGCATCGCGGACAGGCACTTCGTTTTCGCCACGCCCTTTTATGTCAATGCCTCCTTCACCGGAATCGTTGGCAGCCAAGTGGTGTAACCAAAGATGCTACGGCCCAACCATATCAGTAGGACGCCCAGTATTGAGGCAATCCCGAATATCATCCCAAATATGCCAAATGGCGAGAGATGGGACGAAAGCAATGCGACCGCTGCTGCGCTCATCGGAATAGAACACATATTCATAAGCCCAATCAGGCCCGTGGTCTTTCCCAAATGCTCATGCGGGATTATTTGGCTTCGTCCCGTACGAATGTAGACACTGAAGGCACCGTCAAACGCCATTAACGCAGCGTATCCAACCAGGTACATTGTGTAGTGTCTGGAAAGCGCTAGCACAAGGCCCGTCAAGATCATTGCGCAAAACGAAGTGGCGCCCAAAGTGGAGATTCCAAATCTATGTGCAAAGCGAGGTAGCAGGCTAAAAGTCACAATAGAGGTCACAGCAGCGCACGTCTGCAGAACTCCGAAATAGGACTCTGGCAATGCAAAGACCTGTAGAACTACCGATGCACTGACTACGAGTGCTGCGCCATATACCAAGTTCACCACCCAGGTCAACGCCGATAGATGAAATAGCACCTTGTTTTCCAGCAGTACGCGTAGTGCGGTTCGGTTCGATTCGTATAGGTCTGCGAACGAAAAACTGTGCTGCGAAAACATAGACTGACTACGCAACATCGATTGCAGTAGCGCAGACCCGGCGAAAAACGCCGCCCCCGCCAGCAAAATGGGAGTCAACCCTCCCCAGACGGAAATAACGGCGGCCAGGGCGGGTCCAGATATTTGGGTAACCTGCTCGACACCTTGCAGGATCGAGTTTGCTTTGGGCAAGTCGCTCACGGCAACGTTACGCGGGAGTAATGCCTCCGCACCGACGAAATTGAGAACGTACGCAATAGATAGAACGGCCATCATCAGCGAAAGGACCAAAAATGTGCTCGCGCCACCGGCGATCATCGCCAAAGCTAGCAGCAGTACCAGCATCCGTCCGGTGTCGACTCCGCATAGCAAATACCTGGGGTTGATACGATCAACGAAAAACCCCGCCAGCGGAAAAAACACTATGCGTGGCAACCACTCAATCACAAAGGCTAGCCCCGAATATTTAATGCTGCCGGTACTTTTGAAAATGGCGAGTGGGACAACAAATAGCAAGAATTGATC
>NZ_JBAUSA010001224.1:0-2221 GCF_049581465.1 Caballeronia sp.
CCCTAATCCAAATGACCGCGTTCGTCGTGACGCAGACGCGTTAATTCTATCGACTTTGCCGTAGACGTGCCGACGCGATGAGCAGGGCGCAGCGCATCCGGGAGCCGATCCCACTCGATCCGGGAAATGTGCATTCCAGCCACAGGGGTTAATCGCGTGAGAGGTCAGTTATAGAGTGTCCTCACGCCTGAACAGCACTCCGTCGACCCCCCAAAAAACCACTCAGGGAATAACCGTGAAATCACTAAGCATCATCGTTCTGGTTTCTTCGCTGTCCTTCGCGCCCACTGCCTTCGCGCAGACCTCAACATCATCGAACAGCAACGCACAGGGACAACAGGCAGCCGCGCTGGCCAAAGCGAAATCGTCGTCGGATCAAGAGACCTGTGTCGGTCCCGCGAGCTACTGCACCCTGTATTTCGGAGGAAGCAGATTTACCTGTTGTGCCTGACGAGTAGGATTCGGAACGCCGCATAGCACTAAAAGAGCTAGCGCAATGGATACCCGATCAAGCCGTAGACAAGGAAGAGACCGCCATGCATGAAGACCGGATTCGCAGTGCATCGTTGCGCGCGAAAGTGATGTCCAGCAACGACGCCGCGAAGTTGATTCACGACGGAATGTGGGTTGGCACAAGCGGATTCACGCGAGCAGGGGACGCGAAGGCGGTGCCGGCGGCACTCGCTGAGCGCGCAAGGACCGAGTCCGCGCCGCTTCGCATCACGCTCGTGACGGGCGCGTCTCTCGGCCATGATACCGACCGTATGCTGACCGAAGCCGGCGTGCTTGCACGTCGCATGCCGTTCCAGGTCGACACCACATTGCGCCGCGCGATCAACGCGGGCGAAGTCATGTTTATCGATCAGCACTTGTCGGAAACGGTCGAACTGCTGCGCGCGAACAAGATCGGCCCGCTCGATGTCGCGATCATCGAGGCGGTGGCGATCACTGAGACGGGCGGCATCGTACCATCGACTTCGGTGGGCAATTCAGCAAGCTTCGCCGTGCTCGCCAAGAAGGTGATCGTCGAGATCAATCTTGCCCAGCCGCTGGCGCTCGAAGGCATGCACGACATCTGGATCCCGGGGCGGCGGCCAGCGCGCGAACCGCTGCCGATCATGTACCCGTCCGATCGTGTCGGCACCTCCGCCATTCAAATTCCGCCCGAGAAGATTGCTGCCATCGTCATCACCGACATGCCCGACAGTACATCGAGCGTGCTGCCCGGGGATCCGGAAACTGGCCTCATCGCGGGTCACCTGATCGAGTTTTTCCAGCATGAAGTCTCGCGGGGCCGCTTGCCGGTGCGCTTGCCGCCTTTGCAGGCCGGCATTGGCACGATTGCGAACGCGGTGCTGTCGGGCTTCGGGGCATCTCCCTTCGAGGCACTGACGATCTACTCCGAGGTCCTGCAGGATTCGACCTTCGAGTTGATCGAGGCGGGCAAGGTTACGTTTGCCTCGGCGGCCTCGATCACGCTGTCACCGGCTTGGAACGAGCGGGTGTTCGGTCACCTCGATCGCTATCGCGACAAGCTCGTACTACGGCCTCAGGAAGTGAGCAATCATCCGGAAGTGATCCGCCGGCTCGGGTTGATCGCAATAAACACAGCGCTCGAAATCGATATATACGGCAATGTCAATTCAACCCATGTCGGCGGCACGCACATGATGAACGGCATAGGGGGCTCCGGCGATTTCGCGCGCAATGCGGCGTATGCGGTGTTCGCGACCAAGTCGATTGCGAAAAATGGCCTGATTTCCAGCATCGTGCCCATGGTTCCCCACAACGACCACAACGAGCACGATGTGGATATTGTCGTAACCGAGCAGGGCCTTGCCAACCTGAGCGGGCTCGCACCGCGTGAACGGGCAATGCTCATCGTCGAGAAATGCGCGCATCCAATGTATCGTGATTTGCTTCGAGAGTATTATCGCGATGCTTTGAAACACGGTGGTAACACCCCACATGACCTGCAAAAGGCATTCTCGTTCCACACGCGCTACCAGGCTAGCGGATCGATGCTGAACTGACGATTCAAAAAACGTTTCGCTCAACGCAGGAGTGGTCAAACCACGCCGCCCGCTCCATCACGCGCTCGCCCTCAGTGTCGCCCGTCGCGCGCCTTCTTTATCCGCTAAAGCAGCCACTAGCCATCAATAAGAAAATCTGCTCATTGATGGCTAGTGGCTGCTTCGTGTGGCCGAGCGTGAAGATGAAC
>NZ_JBAUSA010001225.1:0-1901 GCF_049581465.1 Caballeronia sp.
TCCCGCTCCCGCCTTGCGCTGCTGCAACGTCCTGATCCGGCTCGTCGCCTCATGGTTCGTGGTCGCCGCCTGATACATCTTCGCCAGATCCGCCTTCATCTGCGTGCGCGATCCGCCATCCAGATAAATCATGTGACCCGACGGATAGAACCGCGCCGAGAGATTTTCGCGCACGGTCTTATCAATGAGCGGCATCTGCTGCAGGTCCATAATGGTCTGGTAGAACGGTGTGACGAAATCGTAGAAACCGTTCGCCGACAACACCTTCAGGTCGACGTTCAGCGCCATCACCGCAGCCAGGTCGCCAGCCGTGTACAGGATGACGTTGCCCTTGTCGTCAATGCCCTTTTCCGCACCAGTCGGATCCTTGTGATGAAAGTCCCAGTTGGCAAACGCCTGGTCGTTCAGATCGGTGAACGACGACGTCGACGTGAACTTCAACTGCTCGTTCAAGTACTCGTTCCACATGGTCGTGTACGCCCCCGTAACAGCCGTCATGGTGGGGTCGTTGCCGCCGGAATTCGGATCGATCTTGCCCGCGATGCCCGTGGAAATCGCCGTGACGCGACCATCGTAGGAACCGAGCGCCACACCCTTCGCCTTCAGCAGCGTCGTTAGGAAAAGCGAATTGCCTCGGCTGTCGTAGGACGCGATATCGAGACTCCACGCAATCAAAGTAGCCCGGTCAATACCCGTATATTCCACGAGCTTTTCCACGCTCTCGTCATCAGTCTGCGGGAACTTGCGCAACGCGGCGAGGTAATCAGTGCGCGCGAACTGGGCCACCTCCGCCGCGAAGGTCTCGAGATCCGTCGGGCGCGGATGCACGCCGAGCACGCGATGAAACCATGCATCGGCGGCGGCGGTCGGCAGTGCGCCCACGGGGTTGCCGGACTGGCTGTAGTCAAGAATCGACGACTGCAATGTGACCCCGTTCAAGTCAACGCCGTCCTCGTGCAAACGGTACGCAAGCACGCAACTGCGCGCCGTGCCATACGACTCGCCGAACAGGAATTTCGGCGAATTCCACCGATTGTTTTTCGTCAGGAAACGCTTGATGAACTGCTTGATGGAATCCGCGTCTTGGTCCACGCCCCAGAAATCGCGGTTCTTGTTCGGCGCGATCGCAGCCGAATATCCCGTGCCAACCGGGTTGATGAACACCAGATCGCTCTTGTCGAGCAGGCTATCCGGATTCTCTTCCATCGCGTAGGGGGCGGGCGGCGTGAACGCGGGCGTCGAGGTCTTGATGCGCATCGGCGCAAACGATCCGAGCAGCACGAACACCGACGACGACCCTGGCCCGCCGTTGTAGAAGAACGTGAGCGGCCGCGCTTCCTCGGTCTGGCCGTCCTGCGTGAACGCGACGTAGAACATCTTTGCATCGGGCTTCGAGCTGCTCGGGTCGACAATCACCAGATGACCGGCCGTCGCGGTGTAGTCGATCTTCTTGCCGCCAATGGTCGCAGTGCTATGCGTGACGGCAGCGCTTTCATCGGCCTGCGCAGGGTCGATGGAATCGTCGGGGCCATTGCCGTAGGGCGTTGCGTCGAAGTAAGGCTGGTCCTGTTGCGTCGCCGATGAAGCGGAACTCGTCATGATTGCTCCTGTGCCATTGTTGTTGGTGGTGTTGGTGCCTGGAGGTCCTGCGTCGAATCTGCTTAACCGCCCCGCTATTTAAGCGCGGCCGCCACTTTCACGCCATCAGGACTGCCAAGTCCCGTGCAGGCGTCCCATCCCGCCGATGCTTCAAAGCTGCCGTTGTTACCCATCGTCACGTCGTTGCCAATGCTGGCCGCGCGATACAGCTTCGGGTTGACGAAGCCCGCCGGCTGGGCGGCGGCCGCGTTCACGCGTGCGATCAATGCCGCCCACAACGGCGCGACGGCGCTGGTGCCGCC
>NZ_JBAUSA010001226.1:0-4239 GCF_049581465.1 Caballeronia sp.
GGCTCGCAACGGGATCGGCTTCTGTGTTGACTGTTCGGCCGGGCGACAATGATTGCCCGGAACCGCTGCGCTCGAGCGGCGGCGCAAACTCGGTGTTTTCCGCTTCCTGCGACCATTCCGTACGCGTACGCGGCAGGAACTGCGGATACGCCGTTTGCACAAAGGCCAGCAAGCCTTCGCGAACGCGGCATCGAAGATCCCAGTTCAGCCCCGAATCGAAGGAACTGACGAGCACCCGAAGCTGCACGGATTTTTCGGTGGCATCAGTGACCTGCAATACCTGCACGCGCCCATCCCATTCCGGCGCGTGTTCCAGTATCCGTTCGAGCGCTTCGCGCATCGGCGCAAGCGGCATCCGGTAATCGACATAGAAAAATACCGTGCCAATAATGTGCGAACTATTGCGCGTCCAGTTCGTGAACGGATTCTCGATAAACCATTGCAACGGCACGATCAGCCGGCGCTGGTCCCAGATCCTTATGGACACATACGTCCCCGTGATCTCTTCCACGCGGCCCCATTCGCCCTGGATCACGACGACATCGTCGAGCCGGATAGGTTGGGACAGCGCAATTTGCAAGCCCGCGATCAGGTTCCCCAGAACGGGCCGCGCGGCGATACCCGCGACCAGTCCGGCCACGCCGGCCGATGCCAGCAAGCTCGCCCCAATCTGCCGGACAGCGGGAAACGTCATCAACGCCCCGCCAAAGCCAATGATCACAATCACGACCATCACCGAGCGCGCCAGCACGCGCGTCTGCGTATGAATCCGTCGCGCCTGCAGGTTATCCTGGCTATCGAGCGGATGCGCCTGCACGATCGCCTCGGCCGCGCCGCCCACTGAACGCATGGTCAGGAACGTCAGCGCGACGATCAACATAACGGTCAGCAGGTCGCGCAGCGCGGTGGCGAACGGCAGCGTATCCGGCGCCTCCACTACGACAAAACCCAGCGCGAGGATGATCAGCAAGAACAGCGCGGGCTTGCTGATGTAGCGCAAGACGACGCTCATCAGCGGATACGGCCGCGCGATGCGCTGCAGGACGCGCGCGCCGATCCGATGCGTCAAGACCGCGCAAATCACGCCGACCGCGGCCACCACCAGGGCGCCGGGCCAGGTATCGAGCGGCTTGGGAGCGATGCGCAGGAAATCGTCGAAAGAGATCATGTCGTCGTGGAATCGGCCTCTCTAGCCCAAGGTGGATACGACGGAAAATCTGTACGGGCACCTGTGCGACAGTCTGGAACGATACGAACGGCGCTCGATGACCCTTACGATGCCCCCTCCCGCTCCGTCGCCGGAAGATCTACTTCTCCGCCTTGCAGGGAAAGGCTTTTCCCAATCCGAGCGAGATGATGGTCGTGGCGTTATAAGACGCCTGGGTCGGATTCTCCGCGATGAACTTACGCACCGCGTCCGACAACTCCTGGGGTTTTACGTCGACGGGCAGGCAAAAATACTGTCCGACTTGCGGGCCCGACGTTCCACCAATGGCTTCGATGGTGTTGTAGATACCGTCTGCCGCGCCTTCTATGTAAGCCGCGCACGCGCTGCGCGAGGCGGTGTCAGTCTTGGTGCAAAGCATGTTCAGATCGTTGCCGGTGAACGCGGCCGCGCTAAGCGGAAACGCAAGCACACTGGCCAAGACGAAAACCCGCTGCATGATGGTCCTTTTTTATGTTGGCGGTTGCGGGCCGGCAGGCAATGCGCCCTTGAACGCATGCTGGGTCAATCTCCGGCCAGGCCCGACTTTTCAGCGAACGGCCCCGGTTTGCCCTTGCGGGCACTGTGTCCGTGAAAAAGTCCGCTCGCTGTTCCTCGTATCGCGCTTGCCGCCCCTTTGGCTTATATCGGGCTCGACGTTGCGCGAGCGTCATTTTGCACTGTTTGTCCCGGTTTGAGGCGTAGCCGATGCACCCTGGTTTTGCATCGATGCCAGCCGGGCAGCCAATCCTTCAGCCACGTCTTTCTCGTGATACTGCTTGGCAAAGTCCACTGCCGTCAGGCCGAGCTGGTTCTTTACCCGCAAGTCCGCGCCTTCGTCGAGCAGCAGCTTCACCGTCGACAAATGGCCGCCGCGTGCGGCCATCATCAGCGGCGTGGTGCCATTGGGCGAGCCTGCATCGATATAAGCCGAATGGTCGAGCAGCACCTTTACGATGTCGTCGTTACCGTTGGTGGCCGCGTAGTGCAGCGGCGTCCAGCCCTTTTTGTTCACCTCGGCGTCCTTCGCGATCAACATGTTCACCATGTTGAGGTCGTCGTTGAGCGCGGCCAGCATCATCGCGTTTTCGCCCGCGGGATCGAGCTTTTCAATGTCAGTCTTCGGGTTGTCGATGAGCACTTGCGCAACCTTGTCCGACTTCTCGCGCGCAGCGATCACCAGGAGCGGCGTGCCGGTGTCATCGACGAGATTGGGGTCCAGGCCTTGTGACAGGAGCTTGTTCACTTCCGACACGTCATCGAACTTGACCGCCTTGATCATGGAATCGGCGGGCGCCGCGAGCGCGGGTTGAGCCATGACGGCCGTCGCGAGCGCGAATCCGGCGACAAGAGTTTGCCATGCATGGCGACGCGTGTTCGGGGACTGGGTTGAGATTGCTTTCATGACTTCCTTGGAAATTACGGTGTTTTTGATTGACGAGCGCCCCGGCGGAGGCACTGCACGGCGCGGCGGCAAAGCCGCAGCAAAGCCTCAGTGCGCGGCGGGCTGCGCGATCTTGAACAGCTTGAAGAAATTGCGGGTGGTCGCCGACGCCAACGCCTCGTCCGGCATCTCGCGCAATTGCGCGATAAACCGTCCGACATAACTTACGTACGCAGGTTCATTCGATTTTCCTCGATACGGCACCGGCGCGAGGTAAGGCGAGTCGGTTTCGATGAGCAGCCGGTCGAGCGGCACCCGCATGGCCACGTCCTGCACATCCTTCGCGCTCTTGAAGGTAACGATGCCTGACAGCGAAATGTAAAAATCCTGCGCAAGCGCCGACTGGGCGATGTCCCACGGTTCGGTAAAGCAGTGCATCACGCCGCCCGGAACGCTCGCGCGCTCCTCGGCCATGATGCGCAGCGTGTCTTCCGACGACGACCGCGTGTGAATGATCAGCGGTTTTCCGGTCGCGTGCGCCGCCCGGATATGCGTGCGAAAACGCTCGCGTTGCCATTCCATATCGGCAATGCTGCGGCCTTCCAGACGGTAATAATCGAGCCCCGTTTCTCCGATAGCGACCACTTTCGGGTGCTGCGCCAGTTCCACCAACTCGGCCACGCTGGGCTCGCGCGAGTCTTCGTGATCGGGATGCACGCCCACCGACGCGTAGATGTGCTCGTTTTCCTCCGCTATCTTCAACACTGAGGGCAGCGATTCCAGGTCGACCGACACGCACAGGGCGTGCGTCACCTTGAGCTCGCGCATCTTGTCGAGGACTTCGGGAAGGCGGTCAGCGAGACCGTCGAAATTGATGTGGCAATGCGAATCGACGAACATGGGGGTTCCGTTAAAGCAAGATCAGGCAGGACTCGACGATGCGTTCTCGTCCAGGCGCCGCCCAAGAATCACGAGATCACGTTCGACGCCATCGAGCACCGCGACGCGTGGCAGCGTGCCCCACGACTCGAAGCCGAAGCCCTGGAAAAGGCGCAGGCTCGGCAGGTTATGTCCGAAGACAAAACCCAGGATGGTGTCGATACCCAGCGCCGGCGCCGCCTCGAGCGCCGCTTCGAGCAAACGCTTGCCCAAGCCCTGGCCGCGCACGCTTTCATCGAGATAAATACTGACCTCGGCCGTGCGCAGATAGGCCGGACGGCCATAGAAGTCCGAGAAGCTCAGCCATGCGACCACCTTCCCCTGGGATTCCGCCACCCATAACGGCCGCGCTTGCGGTCCATGCGCGTGGAACCATGCGAGCCGGCTTTCGACGCTCACCGGCTCAAGATCAGCGGTCACCAGGCGCGAGGGCACCGTGGAATTGTAGATGGCCACAATGGCGGAAAGGTCGTCAAGCGTGGCGTCGCGGAAAATGGGCGTCATGAGGTCATCAGGCGGTAGTGGGTCAAACATGGGGTCAAGCGGCATGAGGGTCAAACGGCAAACACCTGGCGATAGCCAAAAAACAGCTCTTCGAATACGAGGCGTGCGTTGAGCGGATGGTTTTCCACGGCGCGCTGCCGCGTCACTGTCTTCTGGAACTGGGCGAACCGCCCGGTATCGATTTGAGCGGCGCAGCGTTCAAGCGCCT
>NZ_JBAUSA010001227.1:0-5239 GCF_049581465.1 Caballeronia sp.
GCCGGTGTTCGATGAGGCCAAGGTCACGGAACTGTTGATCAAGGTCTTCCGCGAGCAGTCTCCGGGTAACAAGGGCAAGCAGCAACTCTTTAACTATGCCACCTGCTTCGATGAACCGCAGCTCGCCGAGTGGCTGGCCGTTGAGGCGAAGTTCGAGCGGGCACGAACCTTTGATCAGCAGCGCGCGGTGTTCGCCCGCAAGAGCTACGTCCCTTTCTTCGCCAATCACTTCAAGGACATCCTCAGGCAGTGTGACCAGCATGGCGTCGATCATCGCCTGCCAATGAACCAGACGCCACTGATGGCCGCAGCTGCTGCAGGAAATGTGGCGCTGGTGGAAGCCCTGCTGGAGCGCGGTGCCGACCGCGATGCCGTCGATCACTATGGTCACAATGCACTGCACTGGGCTTTGCGTCAGGCATTTGGCGATGCAAAGTTCGCTGCTGGCCCGCTGGCGGCGATCTATGAATGCTTGGCTCCGCCCTGCATTGATGTCAGAGCGGGTGATCGCTTGGTCCGCATCGACCGGCATCTGTCTGAATACTTTCTGTTCCAGACCCTGTGGGTATTGTTCAAAGCCCGATTCAGCAAGATACGACGCAATGCAGACAGCGCGTTCCAGACCCAAATCATCCTCGATGCCTGGCAACACTTACCCGCTAACCTAGTGCGGCCAGAGCGCAACAAGCGCCAGCATCTTTCTGGCGTGCTGGCAAGGAACGAAATCGACAGAGACTATGCCTACAACCGATCCCTGTTTCTGCGCGTATCCACCGGGCGGTACCAGTTCAATCCCAAACTTGCTGTGCGTCGCCGCCAGGGCGAAGAAGAAAACTGGATCCCGATCTACACGGCACTTAACCTCCCGTTGATTAGCGAGTTTGCCTACAACGACGGCTGGATCAGCACCTGGGACAATATTGACAAGCTTGTGATCCTTGCCGGACTACCTGAACGAACTACACCCATTGCGGCTGAGCGCTCCGCCGAGCGGCAAGCGGCCAAAATGAGGGAGTTGGACGAACGCAGAGCCAACCAACTTGCGGCCAAAGCACGTATTCATGCCGCCGCCGAAGCCACCCAGAACAGAGCGCCACCATGGGGAACAAAGGAAGCCAAACGGCTTGAAATCGAACGTGTGAGACAAGAAATCGAAAGACGGAAGAAGGATTGACGTGCCGATCCTCGTTGGCCGTATAAAGCGCTTTGCATAACGCCAATTAATCGCCGGTGGACTCGAAGAGTCGACGGCCGTGTGCCTTCAGCGGTCACAGCGGCGGCGCTGTTCGGGGCGGCGGCAGTCGGTCGATCAGAGCCGGCCGTCGTCGGGCTCAGTTCGGCCAGCAAGAGACAATCGCGAAGCGCCACCGAATGGTAAGCGGTGAATTGAGCGCACATGGCATCTTGGGTGCGGACGGAGCAGGATGTGTCCACTGAAATCAGTGGACACCTTCCATGACACAGAACTATTCAGATTTGGATTTTTTGCCGCTCAAGGTTGTCAGCGTGGGGCGGGACGGCAAACGACGTTTCGACAAACGGGACAGGCAGAGGTTGATCGAGGCTTGCCTGCAGCCCGGAGTATCGGTAGCTGGCATGGCGCTGAGGGCTGGTGTGAACGCCAATTTACTACGCCGGTGGATCTGCGAGCACCAGAAGGAACACCGCGACACGAGAGCTACGCAGGTGTCAGGGGACGCGGCGGCGTTTGTTCCGGTCTTCGAGAGCGCTAGCGCCGAGCCGCAACCTCAGCTACCCAGGTTGCCGCCGCCGCACCGCGAAGCTCCGCGTGTAGCGCAGCACCCCGCGGCACCATCACGGTTGACGGTGGAAATGCCCAACGGCATCACGCTCAGACTCGAGTGCGGTGCCCAGGACGCGACGTTGGTGTCGGCGATGATAGAAACGCTTGGACGCTGTGATGTTCCGACTGGACGCTGAACTGCGGGTCTACCTGCACCGCGACGCGGTCGATTTTAGGAACGGGATTAACGGTCTTGTTATCTTGGTCGAGCAGTCCATGCAGCTTGACCCATTTGCCCGTGCGGTCTTCGCCTTCCGTAACAAGCGGGCCAACCGCATCAAGCTGCTGTTTTACGAGCGCTCGGGTTTTTGGCTGATGATGAAACGGTTAGAGGTTGACCGTTTCGTCTGGCCACGCCGCCAACAGGCGGTGATGGAGCTCACGACCGAACAGCTTCACTGGTTACTCGAAGGCATCGACATCGACGCGGTACGTCGTCACCCTTCGAGACAGTACCGACACGTGAGCTGAACGTTCAGTAGCAGCGCACCGGGCGTGGTACGCGCGGCGCCCGGCGCAATTGTTACACTTTGAGGTAAACCCATTCGTTGTGCGGCTTCGCTATCGTGGAGCACATGAATACCGACGCCCGCTCCCCGTCCGCTGAGGACGATCTCAAACAGCTCTCGCCCGATGAGCTGATCGCGCGCATTCTCGAGCTTCAGTCCAAGAACCAGCAACTTACGCAACGCATCGGGCAACTCGAGGAGTTGTTCCGTCTGGCGCAACTCAAGCGCTTCGCCCCGAGCAGCGAGAAACTCAAGGATCGCGTGTTCGACGAAGCCGAGCAGATCGCCGCGACCGAACCTGCCGACGATGATTCGGATGACGCATTCGCGCTGCCCGATACGGGACTGCCGGAGGTTGATAAGCCCGAGCGCGGTAAGCGCGGACGCAAGCCACTGCCGGCGGAGCTGGCGCGCCGGCGCATCGAGTACGATCTGCCCGATGAGCAGAAGCTCTGTGCGTGCTGCCAGAACGCGCTGCACCGCATGGGCGAACAGACGAGCGAGCAGTTGCACATCGAGATCAAGGCGCTGGTGCTGCAACATGTGCGCTTCAAATACGCGTGCCGCCACTGCGAGCGCAACGCCGAACGCACGCCGATGGTGATCGCGCCGATGCCCGTGCAGCCGTTGCCGGGTAGTAGCGCGAGCGCGGCGATGATTGCGACGGTGACAACCGGCAAATATGTTGACGGCACGCCGCTGTATCGGATGGAACACGCGCTGGCCCGTGCGGGCATTGCGGTGGGCCGTGGCACGCTGGCGAACTGGATCATCAGGCCTGCCGAGCTGCACTACAGTCGGCTGTACGAAGCGATGCGCCAGACACTGTTGTCGCAGCCGCTAATTCACGGCGACGAAACGACGGTGCAGGTCCTCAAGGAAGAAGGCAAGACGCCGCAAAGCACGAGTTACATGTGGACGTACAGAAGCGGCGCGGACAGCGAACAGCCGGTGGTGCTGTTCGACTACCAGCCGGGGCGCGGACAGCAATATCCGCAGGTGTTTCTCTCTGGCTACGATGGCATGCTGATGACCGACGGCTACAGCGCTTGGCGCCCGCTCGAAGGCGTGACCCACTTCGGATGCATGGCCCATTCGCGGCGCCTGTTCGTCGACGCGCACAAGGGGCAGAAGAAGAAAACCGGTGGTCGCGCGCTGCAGGCGCTTGAGTACTTCCGGGCGCTGTATCAGGTCGAGACCCTGGCCCGGGCAGAACTGCCCGATGGCGAGGCGCGAGCCGACTACACCTACCGGCTGCGGCAGGAACACAGCGTGCCGTTGCTAGAAGCGTTCAAGGCTTGGCTGGACACACAGGCGCTCCAAGTGCTGCCTGAAAGCCTGTTGGGCAAGGCGATCAGCTACACGATAAACCAATGGAAATATCTAAGCCGCTACGTGATCGATGGGCGTGCCCCCGTGGATAACAACATTCTGGAAAGAGACATAAGGTCATTTGCAACAGCGAGAAATTCATGGCTCTTCTCTGACACAGTTGCGGGCGCGAAGGCGAGCGCCATCGTCTACAGTCTCGTGCTGACGTGCCGGGCCTGCGACGTCGAGCCCTATGCGTATCTGCATCATGTGCTGACCGAGATGCCACAACGGGCATCGGACACTGACATCAGCGACCTGCTGCCGTTTAACTTCGCCAAACGAGTGCAGCTCGCTACAACCCACCCCTGAAGCACCCCGATCTGGGGTCCAATCCGCGTTCTCCATGAGCTCCCGCATAAGTCGATCATCGATCGGCAACGTGCGCGTGCTCGCTATCGCAGCGCGAGCGCCAGCGCGGTGCAACCGCGACCTCGGCTAAAATAGCGGGGTGCTCGCTCTCGCATCAACCAGCGGAAATCATCCCATGACCAGGACAAATCTCAGGTCCATCAGCATTGCTCTCGACCATAACAAGTCTCATCTGTCGAAGGGGCAAAAGGCGTTCAACACGCTGATCAAGCAGATCGAAAAGCGGCGCGCCCGGCTGAGTGCCTGGGAGGCTGCAATGCCTGCCTTCCATCGGAAATACCTAAGCGAGTTCGCTCCCCTTGAGCAAACTTCCGTCGACTTGCGGACCAAGCTCGTGCATCGCCTGGACCAGGCGTACGGTCAGAGGGGGCTGACCAAATCCGAGCGACGCACGATTGCAGACCTGATCAGCGACTTGGCAGGTGAGCTGGTCGCGCAGAGCGATGATCCGGAGCTTAAAACGATTTACAACCGGTATAGCGAATCTGACTTTGACAGTGAAGCCGCCGCCGAGTTGGACGACGTGAAATCAGCGCTCGAAGCTATGCTCGGGGTCGAGTTGGGCGACGACGTTGATATGAGTTCGCCCGAGGATGTGCTGCAGCGTGCGCACGCGCAAATGGAACAGCTGCAGGCACAAGATGCACTCGAAAACCAGGCTCGGGAAGCGCGCCGCGCCAAACGAAAAAAGACGCCTAGGCAACTCGCCGCAGAGGCACGAGAACAAGTTGAGCAGGCCGAACTGAGCTTATCGATCCGCGAGGTCTATCGCAAACTGGCCAGCGCCTTGCATCCCGACCGCGAAACCGATCCGCAGGAGCGTGATCGGAAGACCGCTCTGATGCAAAGGGCCAACCAGGCATATAGCAAAAACAGCCTGTTGCAGTTGCTCGAGTTGCAGTTGGAGTTAGAACACATTGACCAGAGCGCCATCAACAACATCGGCGAAGACCGGTTGAAACACTACAACAAGATTCTGAAGGAACAGGTCGGCGAACTCGACCACGAGATCCTGCATGTCGAGAACGGATTCAAGCACAGCTACGGAATTCCGCCCTTCATCGAGGTGTCGCCCGGCACCATCATGCGCAATCTTGCCGCTGATATCTTCTCGCTGCAGGAGAGCCTCCACGCCCTTGAACATGACCTGCTCGTATTCGATGACGTCAAGCAACTGAAGGGC
>NZ_JBAUSA010001228.1:0-14265 GCF_049581465.1 Caballeronia sp.
CCCTTAAGCCGTGCCTCGAATTCGCCCTTCATGCTGGCGCCGGCCAGCAGCGCCCCCACATCGAGGCTCATCAATCGTACGTCCGCGAGCTTTGGCGGCACCGCGCCGCTTGCGATTGCGAGCGCAAGACCTTCCACGACCGCAGTCTTACCGACCCCGGCTTCGCCTGTCAGCAGCGGATTGTTCTGTCGGCGCCGCAAGAGGACGTCGATCATCGTGCGAATTTCAAGCTCGCGGCCAACGACCGGGTCGGTCCCGCCTTCACGCGCACGCGCTGTCAGGTCGGTGCAAAACTGCTCCAGGGGCGAGCCCTTCGGTGACGAAGGCAATGCACCCGATGCCTCACCCGGCGTCGCCGGCGAGAAATCGGTGCCGTCGTAGGGCACATCCGCCGTTTCCGGCGAACCGTCGATCCACGCGGGCAGCGCCTCGCTCAAGCCGTCGACGGGAACCTTCTGGAAGACCGGCGATATGCCAAGCAGGATGCGCCGAAGTTCGGGAGTCTTCACGAGTGCGGCCACAAGCCATGCACCCCGCACGCGATTGTCCTGGAAGGTCAGGGTCGCAAACACCCAGGCGCGCTCGATGGCCGTTTCGATGTGGTGAGAGAAGTCGCTGATCGAACTGGCACCTGCCGGTAGTGTCGCCAGCGAGCGTGTCATGTCCCGTTCCAGCACGGCGAGATCGATGTCGCAGTGACGCAGGACGCGGTGCAGGTCGCTGTCGGGCAACTGCATGATCTGATGCAACCAATGGACCAGTTCGACGTAGGGATTGCCACGCAGCTTGCAGAAGGCGGTCGCCGACTCAACGCTTTTAAAAAGCGTGCCCCCGAGTTTGCCGAATAATGCGTGCCGCGTGATTGTCATAATATTTTATTTAAACTTCATTTGCCTGAAATGAACGATCTGAATGTTACTTGGCGAGAAATATATCGGTCTGGCCCAGTTTTTGTAAAGCGTTAAAGTTAATTGGCGACGGCAAATATTTCTAGATGGAAACCTCCATAAACATTAGGATAGATCTGATTTGTTTATTCGTTTTGTCGTGATAAATCGATGCGTGCGGGCCTCCATGGGCTACTCAGAAAGGCGTTCAGAGTGATGCGCGAACAGATTGAATCGAGCTATCATGCAGTCCTAATGACGCTGTCGTACTATTTATTTTGAGATAAATGAAAATGAGACGGGCAAGCAAAAAGATAATAGAGGATTGGCTTTCACCGGAGCGAAAGAGGATTAATAAGATAATAACGGCGCCTCGGAACGCTGAGCCGGGGATTATCGGCCAGGCGCAAACTGTCCACTCAATTGCCCACCCGTCACGGCTTGAATCACCGCATGACGGTTATCTGCGCTCGGAACCGAAAGACGACGCAGACATGATCTTTGGCCTGATCGGGACGAACGGCAGTCGCGCGCAGCCGGTCCAGTCCGGGACAAACGGGACGGCCGACGTGATCGGTTCGCTTTATGCGCAATATTGCCGCGCGCTCGATGATCCGCAGGCCGCGTTTTCGGGTGATTGGAGCGCTCCTGCTGCGACCGAACACGCCTCGTTGAACGATCAGTCTTCCGCACGGCACGAGCGCGTGGAATCCATCGAAGCGCTGCTGTCAGGGGCGCGCGGTCTTGAGGACGTGTTCGGGAAACTCGCGCCAGAAAACTCGCCCCCGGCGCCCATGGCGGAACCCGTGCCTGAAATCCTGCGCCTGTTCGCGCCGCCCGAATTCAAGGAGCGGCCCTCGCGCTTGCCGTCGGCACTCGTACGCCGCGAACACCATGCTTCCGGCATCGACAGTCCGGTTCTCGCACCCCGTGTGCTCTCCCAATCCGAAGCGGACCTATGACCGAAGCAAACCAGCCAGCGGGCGGCGCTAGCCACGAAACCTCCCTCGTTGTGCGACTCGCCGATACAGAGGCCAACGTGCGTGCTCATCCCACACACGCCGGGCATCGCTGGGAACTATTCCAGCTGCTTTGCGTGCTCGGGCAGTGGGAACGCGCCATCCAGCAGTTGCAGATCTGCACCCAACAGCAGCCAGACCAGGCCGCGATGGCGCACGCCTGTCGCGACCTGATTCGCGCTGAACGCTCGCGTACGAAAGTGTTCGCGGGCGAGCAACGCCCGGGCTTTTTGTTCGAGCCACTACCGTGGGTTGACGGACTCATCGATGCACTGCGCCTGACGGCTCAAGGCGAAATCGATTCCGCGGACCGCGTGCGCGAAGCGGCATTGGACGCCGCGAAGATTGTCCGGGCCCGTTCTCCCCAAGCCGAGGCCGAATGGATCAGCGACAGCGATTCACGCCTCGGGCCCGTGTGCGAGTTCATCACGGCAGGACATTACCGCTGGCTCGCTCTCGCGGACATCGCGAGATGGCAAGTCGAGCGGCCGGCCACACTTCTTGAACTCATCTGGGCGCCATGCACGCTGACGCTTCACGACGGCAGCACTGTACGAGGCTTCCTGCCCGCCCGCTATCCCGCATCGGCGCAAGACGACGATGCGCTGCGTCTGGGCCGACAGACCGTGTGGCGCGAAGTCGGACGGACCGCTGTAATTGGCATGGGCCGGAAGACCTGGACTACCAGCGCGGGCGACTTCAGCGTGTTCGAACTGGCCTCGTGTGAATTTAGCCCGGGCGTCGAAGGCCCGACGCTGAAGGATGAAACCCATGCAGCCGGTTAAGGATGGCCGCCGTTCTCGTACGAATTCGCCAGTCGGGGCACCGCGCCGCGCCAACGCGCACTTGTTGCCCACGCTGCTCGACCGTCTTCGAGACGACGCCCCGCAACGGCAAACCGAAGGACTCGACGAGTTTGCCGTCAGCCGTGCGCAGATGCGTGACATCCTGCAACGGGATCTGGCCTTCTTGCTGAACACGACCAGCATCGAAGACCAGATCGACCGGGGCCATTATCCCGAGGCGGCCGCCTCGACCGTGAATTTCGGCGTGCCACCGCTCTCTGGTACCTACCTCGCCTCACGCAAATGGGCCGATGTCGAGACGGTTATCCGTCGTGCCATTGGCGAGTTCGAGCCACGTCTCATGCCCGATTCGCTTGTCGTCACGCCGCTTATGAAGGACGACGCCGAGAACCACTACAACGTGCTGAAGTTTGAAGTGCGCGGCATGGTTCACATGGACCCGTATCCGCTGGAATTCCTGGTGCAAAGCTCAATCGACCTGGAGACGAGCCGCATGAACGTCGCCAATGTGCTCTGACGTGAAGCGCCAGACCTTATAACAAACCACAACGAAGACCACGCATGGACCCGCGACTGCTCGATTACTACAATCAGGAACTGATCTACATGCGCGAAATGGCGGGCGAATTCGCGCAGGCTCACCCGAAGATCGCCCGGCGTCTTGGCATGCAGGCAGGAGAAGTGGCCGACCCGTATGTCGAGCGGATCATTGAATCGTTCTGCTTCATGTCGGCGCGCATGCAGATCAAACTCGACGCCGAATTTCCCCGGTTTACCGAGCGACTACTCGAAGTCGTTTACCCGAACTACGTGGCGCCGACACCCTCGATGGCAGTCGCGCGTTTTTTTCCCAGCCCCAAGGAAGGCAATCTGGCGGAAGGCTTTCGTATCGCACGCGGGTCGGCATTTGCCGCGCGCGTGCCGGACGGTGAACAGACGGCATGCCAGTTTCGCAGCGGCCAGGACGTAACGCTGTATCCGCTGGAAATCGTCGATGCGCGGCTCACAGGCATTCCGCCGGATATTCCGTCGCTGGACCGTTACGTACCCGCGCATGCACAGGTACGTGGCGCCCTGCGTCTGCGGTTGCGCACAACCGGGGACGCGAACATCGCGGATCTCAAGGCGCTCGACCGGCTGCCGATCTATCTGGCGGGCGACGAACAGGTAGCGTCCCACCTGTTCGAACTGTTGCACACAGCCGGTATTGCATCGCTGACGGGAGTACCCGGCGAACTCGGACGGGCGCTCCACGCGGTGACATCGGATGCGGTGGTTCACGAAGGACTCGGGCCGGATGAGGGACTGCTGCCGCTGATCTGGTCGAGTTTTCATGGGCACAACCTGCTACATGAGTATTTCGCGTGCCCAAGCCGGTTTTATTTCTTCTCGTTGACCGGTCTTGAAGCGGGCCTCGCGCGTATTAACGGCAAGGAAGCAGAGATCGTCATCCTGTTGGACCGGACGCCCGATGCACTCGCGAATCTCGTCGATGCATCTCGCTTCGCGCTCTTCTGTACGCCTGTCGTGAACCTGTTCCGGCAACGGACAGATCGCATCGAACTATCGCAAGCTGCGACCGAATTTCACTTGGTGCCGTCACGCCTTCAACCGCTCGACTATGAAGTGTTCGCCGTCGAAAGCATGTCGGGGCAGGTGGCTGCGACGTCAAAGCAACTGCCGTTTCGACCGCTTTACCAGACGTTGAACAACGACGAAGGCAACTACGGCCGATACTTTTCTATTCGCCGCGAGCGTCGGTTGATGTCCGATTCCGCGCGCCGCTATGGGACGCGCACGCCCTACGTCGGGACCGAGACGTTCGTATCGCTGGTCGATCAGAATGAAGCGCCGTACACGGAAGTGATCCGTTATCTCTCCGTGGATGCGTGGCTCACCAATCGCGATTTGCCAAGCCTTGTGCCGCGCAACGGCGTAACCGATCTGAAGGTGTCGGAATCGGCGCCGCTCGTGGGCATTGGATTGATCCGCGCGCCCAGTGCGCCGAAGGCGCCGTATGCAGAACGTGACATGGCGTGGCGCTTGATTCGCCAACTGAACTTCAACTACCTGCCGCTGGCGGATCTCGATCATCGAGCCGGCGGCCAGGGCTTGCGCGACTTGCTGCGTTTGTTCCTGACGGGCGAGGATGAGTCCCAGCAACGCCAGGTCGAAAGTCTGGTGGGGGTCAAGACCCGGCCGGTCACGCGGCGGCTGCCGGGAGGCGGCCCGTTGGTATTCGGGCGTGGTATCGAGTGTTCACTCACGGTCGATGAAAGCGGCTTCTCCGGTACCAGTCCGTATCTGTTTGGCTTGATTCTGGAACACTATCTGGCCCGGCATGTGTCGATCAATGTCTTCACCCAGACCGAACTGCACTCGATGCAGCGGGGGCGCGTGGCCCGCTGGCCAGTGCGCATGGGTTCGAGAGGGGCGGCCTGATGGACCGTGCGCGATTTACGGCGGTGGTGCGAGACACCACGCTTTCCCCCGAACTGGTCGACAAGCTGCGTGCTGAACCGTGGCGCTACGGCTTCCTGAGCTTGCTACGACGATTAGGCGCCGATTCACGCATTCCGCAGATCGGGCGAGCACTGCGTCCGCAGGCAGAACCCTATCGCCTGGGGCAACAGCCGAGCCTTACGTTTGCGCCGCGTGAGATTGCCGAGGTGGGCGAAGTTGATGGGCGTCTGAAGCTACGGCTGTATGGGCTAGGCATGCTCGGTCCGAACGGGCCCTTGCCGATCCACGTCACGGAAATCGCGCGGGATCGCAAGGAGAACCGGCGCGACAGCACGCTCGTCGATTTCCTGGACATTTTTCACCATCGCTACCTGACGCTTTTCTATCGCGCGTGGTCGTCGTCTCAGGCGGCCGCGGGCCTCGACCGTCCTAACGACGAGCGCTTCTCGTTCTACATCGCGAGCCTGTTCGGGCAGGATACGAGCGAGATCAAAGGCCGCAGGCTGCCGGCTCACGCGCGCATATCGGCTTCCGCTCATTTAGTGCGTGAAGCGCGCAATCCGGACGGCCTGCGCGCGACACTCGCGCAGTTTTTTGGCGTGCCCGTAGCGATCGATGAACACGTGTGGCATTGGATCGAGGTCGATCCGGCTGAACACAGCCGGCTTGGCAAGCCGGGTGCGCCATCGGTGTTGTCGGTGGGCGCGATGCTCGGCGAGCAAGTCCCCGACCGGCAGCACAAGTTTCGCATCGTCGTCGGTCCGCTCGATATCAGCGAATATCTGCGCTTCACGCCCCAGGGCGCTGATCTTCCGCTGCTGGTGGAATGGGTACGGGCCTTCATCGGCTATGAATACGTCTGGGAACTCGAACTTCGCATCAAGGCGCAAGGTGCGCCGCCAGCAGTGATCGGTGGACCCGAGCGGCTGGGCTGGTCGGGATGGCTCGGCACTTCCCCAACCGGCGAACCGATCACCGGAATGCGCTTTGAACCCGAGCAATACACGCTAATCACGCACTAGCGAACTGATGGTGATATGAACGCGAAGAAACAAACGCCCGCGAAAGCGCGGCAGCAAGAAACCGTTAGACATGATTGGATCGCGCCTGTAACAGGCGATGCGCCGTGCGGCATCGACCTCGAATATGACCCGGAATATGTGGTCCTGTCCGCCAAAACCATCGTGCAGCCGGACGCGCAGTACGGCAACTTTGTGGGCTCGGCCGATCCAGTCAACTGGAGCGATATCGATCGCGATTGCCGTAGGCTGATGCTGCGCAGCAAGGATATTCGGCTCGCCGTGTTGTTTGCGCGTTGCCGTACGCGGCTTGCCGGGGCGGCCGGCCTTGGCGAAGGAATTCTCCTTCTTGCGCGCTTGCTCGATACGTATCCCGATGCGATTCATCCGCAACTGGTTGTGGATACGGATCGTGATGCGGCACTGGAGATTCGCGCCAACGCGCTGCAGGCACTCACTGACACAGATGGATTGCTGTCGGATCTAAGAGAGGTGCCGCTAGCCAAATCCACCGCGACGCGTTTGCAGGTTCGCGATGTCGAGCGTGCATTTGCGAGACCTCGGCCGGTCGATGCACTGGCACCGGACTCGGTTACGCAGCAACTGGACGCGCTACGCGAGCAGAATCCCGCGTTGCTCGCTGGATTCGATCAGGCGCTGGCGAGTCTCGCGACGATCACTGCATGGTGCGAGTTGCACCTGGGCTCGTTTGCACCGGACTTGTCCCCACTAGCCACGTTGCTTCGGTTGCTTGCGCGCCCGATAGACAGTTCCATCGTCGACACTGCCTTCCAGGATGACGCGGACATTGACGAGATGGCGGCAAACGACGCAGGCGAGGAGCAGATGGAGGGCATCAAGGGACACCTTGACGAGCCAACGCTACCTGTCGAGCACGTGGAACCCGTTCAATCTATACGGAGCACACGCGCACCACTGCCGGACCGGCAGGCGGCGCTGGAAAAGATGCGCCAGGCAAGGTTGTGGTTCGAAACGCACGAACCGAGTAGTCCAATTCCGGTTCTGCTCAAGCGCGCGGAGCAGTTCGTTGGCAAGCGATACGCCGAGACTGTCCAGGCAATTCCAGCCGACCTGCTGGCGCAGTGGGATGCCGAGCCGTAAGCCCACGATCGAGCAAGACGATCGAGGGCGCGTCGGCTCGCAGTGTTGCGACCGGGCAGCGAATGCGCGACGTTACGGCGGCCCTGTCACTCCGCCTTTTTCGCGATGCGCGCCCATGGAAGCACAAGTAGAGACAACGCAATGCAACGGCTTGAATCCGCTCGCATCGCAGCCGCTCAAACGTGTACCCCCTACCCCTTCGTCGCCCCAAACGTCAGCCCCGCCACAAAGTGCTTTTGCATTGCGAAGAACATCATCACCGACGGCAACGCCGCCAAGATCGATCCCGCCGACACCAGGTTCCACGAAGTAACCCACTGCCCCTTCAACGCTGCCACGCCGACCGTGATCGGGGCCGCTTCGTCACCGGTCGTCAAGCACAACGCCCAGAAATAGTCGTTCCAGACGAACGTAAACACCAGGATCGCCAACGCTGCCAATGCCGGCCTGATCAACGGCAACACGATCTTGAAGAAGACCGTCCATTCATTGGCCCCCTCTATTCGCGCCGCCTCCACCAACTCGAATGGCAACTGCTTGATAAAGTTACGCAAAAACAAAGCGCAAAAGCCCGTCTGAAACGCGATGTGGAACAAGATCAGCGCACCGACCGTATTGAAGATTCCCAATTGCAACGATAAATCCCGCACCGGAATCATCAGGATCTGGATCGGGACGAAATTCCCGGCGACAAAGGTCGCAAACAACGCCGTATTGCCACGGAACGAATAAATCGCCAGCGCGAAACCCGCCATCGACGCCAGCGCAATCGATCCCACGACCGCCGGCAACGTGATCAATACGCTGTTCCACAAGTAATGCAGCATCGGCGATGTAGTCAGCGCCTCGCTGTAATTTGCCAGCAAGGAAAAGTGCCGCGGCCAGCCCCAGTAATTGCCCTCGACCAACTCCTCCGACGACCGGATCGATGTCACCATCACCGCGATCAACGGCAACAACCAGATCACCAGCGCAACCGGCAACGACATTTTGTACAGCACCCGATTGACGGGCTTCCACTTGGCGATAGGCGTCGGAAACATGCCGCGCTCCTTCGTGTTCGAGTTGCTTCTATTGCTCGGTGCGCAACATTCTGCGCAAGTGATAAACGATGTACACCATCATGATCGCGAACAGCACGACGGCGATCGCAGCCGAATATCCAATGCGGAAATACTTGATCGCCTGGTCGTACATGTAATACGCCAGCACGGTCGAACTCTCGAACGGACCGCCACCGCTCATCACGGCAATCAGGTCGAAACTACGCAACGCACCGATGATGGTCACGACGATCGCCATGAACGTGGTCGGCCGGAGTTGCGGCAAGACGACGTGCCACAGCATCGTCCAGCCCTTGGCGCCTTCCATTCGCGCAGCTTCTAACTGCTCGGAATTAAGCGTGGTCAAGCCCGTCAGGTACAAGATCATGCAGTACGCGGTCTGCGGCCAAAGCGCCGCGAAAATGATCCCGAAGGTCACGTAGCGCGGATCGCCAAGCACCGGCACCCCATGCCCCAGGATCAGTTTGAGCAAGCCAAACGTGGGATCGTAGAACCACGAGAACATCAGCCCCACGACCACGCCCGACATCACAAACGGCGCAAAGAACAAGGACTTCACCACACGTATTCCGCTCACCGCCTGATTCAGGTACAAGGCGACGGCGAGTCCCATCGGCGGTGCAAGGAGAAAGAGCACGAGCCACAAGACGTTGTTCTTCAGCGCGGTGTAGAACGTGGGGGCATGGAACAGTTCGACGTAGTTGCCGATGCCGACAAATGTCTTCTCCGTCATCCCGTCCCAGCTATAAAAGCTGAGCGTGATACTCGATATGATCGGCCAGACCACGTAGATCGCGACCATGATGCAGGCAGGCGCGAGAAACACGAACGCAGCCAGCCGCTGCTGGCGCGCTGAGGCTGACATCCGCTTGCGACGTTTCGTCTTCACTGCCGCAACGCTGAGGGTTTCGGACATGATGTGTCTCCCAGTCGACCAGGTCGGCGCGCCAACCACGCGCGCCGACCTCGCTGCTTACTTCTTGTAGATACGCTTGCGCGTTGCTTCGAGTTGCGCCAGGATCTCGTCGAGCTTGGTCGGATCGGACACGAACTGCTGCATGCCCTTCATGCCTTCGTCGGCCATTTCCTTCGTCATATCGCGATCGTAGAACTGGGCAATGCCACCCCTGGTCTGCGACAGGATCTGGAAGCCGATCTTGGAGATGGGGTCCTCCGGTTCCGGCGACTTGCTATTGGCCGGCAACGACCCCAGGCCCGTGGCAAGTTGCGCACTGATTTCGGGCGTCTCGACAAACGCGAGGAACGTATGCGCGTCCGCCTTGTTCTTCGCCTTCGACGGAATGTTCAGCGCTTCAACCGGGCCATCTTCAGCCGTAGGCACCTTGGCGTCGATGATCGGGAACTGGAAGTAACCCATCTTCGGCTTGATATCGGCTGGGAAGCCAGCGGTAATGAACGTCCCCATCAGCATCATTGCGGCTTTGCCCTGGAACAGGAACGGCTGCACGGCATCGAGGTCATAGGAGAGCGAATTATCGATAAACACCTTGTTATCGATCAGGTCCTTCCACGTCGTATAGACCTTCTTCACGCGCGGATCGGTGTAAGGCACTTCGCCCGCCATCAGCTTCTGGTGAAACGCGTTGCCATTGATCCGCAGATCGAGGTAATCAAACCAGCCTGCAAGCGTCCACGCATCGCGACCCGCTACCGCGACCGGCGTAATGCCGGCAGCCTTCAGCTTCTTGCAGGCGTCGAGGAATTCGGGCCACGTCTTCGGCTCGGCCGAAATGCCGGCCTTGTCGAACAGGTCCTTCCTATAGAACATGCCCCACGAGTAATACACGGTCGGCGCCGCATATTGCTTGCCGTTATAGCTGGAAGATTCCTTCGTCGATGCGTACATCGAGTTCCAGTTGTTCTTGGTCCAGTCGGCGGTCAAGTCGTCGAACAGGCCACGCTTGGCGTAATACGCCATGCGCTCGCCGTTGTGCCAGTTCAGGATATCGGGTGGCGCGGTCGTGAGCCAGCCGGGGAGCTGGACCTTGAAGGCTTCCTCATCGACGTAGGAAACCTTCACGTCGATATCCGGATGCGCCTTATGGAACGCATCGAAGGTCTGTTCCCAGACGGCGCGCTGGCCTGCTCCCTTGAACGCAATGTTCGCGGTCAGCGTGCCTGCTTGCGCGATGCTGGCGGTAACAAGCGCGACCGCCAAAGCCGCGCCGGTCAGTCCGTTTCGAATTCGAGTCTTCATGCGTGTCTCCTCAATGACGAATGTTTTATGTTCCATCTATGCGCGGTAAATCCCGACGCCCTGCGCTCCCACTTCTTCCTGCCCCACTACGAAATCTTTTGCGCCGGAAATCTTGTGCGGCGTCGCGTTGTAATTGAAGACGTACGTCAACGCGCCGCGCCGGCTGATGCGGATACCCTCGGGCAGCGGTTCAGCTTGCAAACCCGCTTCCTTGGCTACTTTAAGAAAGATGTTTTGCGTGAGGGCGTCGTCAAAAAGACTCGCGAGATAGCGTACCGAGCCGTGCCGCACGATAGCCGGATGACCGTCCGCGAACTTCGCTTCGACCTCGACACCCTGCTTCACTTCGATAAAATCGCGCCAGTGACGCGCCTCGCCACCATTGACCTTCTCGGTTACGTTGGGACGCATGGATTCGACCCGCCAGACGCGGATCGGCATGACCTGACTGGCAAGCGGACCCGGTGGCAGCGTGGCAGGAATGGCGAGGTTTTCTGTCTTCGAACCCGTACGCGGCCCAAGCACGACATGCGCTCCGCTCGCGGCCAGCCGATCGGCAAAATCCGCTGGCACGATCGGCAACGGCGGCACGACGATCATCCGATAACCATCGAGCGGCGCTCCAACCGGAATCACGTCTACATCAAGACCGAGACTCCTCAACGCGCTGTAGTATTCGAACGCGAAACGCGGATAGGCAAAATCCGCGCCCTGTGGATGGATCTCGAACAGCCACTTTGCTTCGTAGTCCCACACGAGTGCGACTTTGGTGGATACAGGCGTTTCGCCGCCAGCCTTCAGGACTTGCTGAATCTCCTGCGCGACCGTGTGCGCTTCCGTACCGCCGACATCGACCTGGTTATCAGGCGTGTTCAAGCCGGCGTGCATCTGTTCCTGCGCGAACGGCGCCTGGCGCCAGCGGAAATACGACACGCATCCGGCGCCGTGCGCAAAGGCTTCCCAGCTCCACATACGCACCATGCCCGGCAGCGGTGCAGAATTAAAGCGCGCCCAGTTCACGGGGCCCGGTTGCTGTTCCATGACCCAGAACGGCATCTTCGACATGCCACGATAAACATCGTGATTAAACGACGCAAAATCCGGATGACCCGTGCGCAGCCATTTCGCCTTGATCTCCGGGTCGAACCACTGTTCTTCGAGCGCGCCTAGCGGATAGCTGTCCCACGTCGCGATATCCAGATCCGCGGCAACCTTATAGTGATCGAACTCCGTGAACAACTGCATGAAGTTGTGCGCGACAGGCCGCCCCGGGGAATGCGCCCGGATGATCTCGACCTGCATGCGGTTATAGCGCACGACTTCGTCGGAGGCGAAACGCCGGTAATCCAGCCGATGCGCCGGATGCGCTTCCGTGACCGTGCCAATGGGCGGATCGACTTCTTCGAAGCTGCGGTATTCCATGCTCCAGAACACCGTGCCCCAGGCCGTATTCAGCGCGTCGATCGTCTTGTACCGATCCTTCAGCCACCCGCGAAAACGCGTAGCCGCAGCCGGCGAATAGCTGACCACCGTGTTATGGCAACCGTACTCGTTGTCGGTTTGCCAGAACGCGACGCCGGGATGCTTGCCGTAGCGCTCAGCGACAGCCGTGCAAATTTTCTTCGATGCCTCGAAGTACGACGGCGATGAAAAATCGTAGTGACGGCGCGAGCCGAAGCCGCGCGTACGGCCATCGGCACCGACGGGCAAAATGTCAGGATGACGATCGATCAGCCATTTCGGCGGTGTCGCGGTCGGCGTGCACATGACGACTTTCAGGCCTGCATCGGCGAGCACGTCGACCGCGCGGTCGAGCCAGCCCCACTGATACTCATCGGGCGACGGCTCCATCCGGCTCCACGCAAATTCCGCAATCCGGACGTGATCGATGCCAAGCGATTTCATGCGCGCAGCATCGTCTTTCCACATCGATTCGGGCCAGTGTTCCGGGTAATAGCAGACTCCTAGATGCATGCTATGCGCTCCTACGCAAATTGGGTAACGGAAGCCGACGGGACGGCGAGGCCGTCGTCGGTGAATAGATGGCAAGACGCGGGCGGTACATTGAACGCCACCTGCTCGCCCTGTCCGGGAGTGCGATCGCCCGGCGCCTTTGCAATCAGCATGGCGCCATGGGGTTGATCGAGATGCAGGTAACTGTGTTCGCCGAGTTGTTCGACGAGCGATACAGTGCGGATGATTTGCTGGGCAACGTGGCCCGTGGCAGGCTCAAGATGCTCGGGACGAATGCCGAGCGTGACCGCCTGATTCGATTCCAGGCCCGTGCCGTTCACGAGGACGTCGATGGTCTCGTGGGTTCCATCGAGCGTGACCTGCACGGATTCGGCGCTCGTCGACACCACATGCGCAGGCAGGAAATTCATGCGCGGCGAGCCGATAAACCCCGCCACAAAGCGGCTCTTGGGCCGGTGATATAGCTCAAGCGGCGTACCCACTTGCGCGATGCTGCCGTACTTCGCCGTATCGGCGCCCGCGTGCAGAAGGACGATCTTGTCGGCGAGCGTCATTGCTTCAATCTGGTCGTGCGTCACGTACACGACGCTCGCGGTCGCGAACTGCTTGTGCAGCCGCGCGATTTCCACGCGCGTTTGGCCGCGCAGGGTTGCGTCGAGATTGGAGAGCGGTTCGTCGAAGAGAAAGACGCCGGGGCTGCGCACGATCGCGCGGCCGATCGCCACGCGTTGGCGCTGACCACCCGACAACGCCTTAGGCTTGCGGTCGAGCAGCGCTTCGAGTTGCAGCACGCGGGCGGCTTCGTTTACTTTCTTCGCGATCACATCCTTAGGCGTCTTGGCGAGTGTCAGGCCAAACGCCATGTTCTCGTACACCGTCATGTGTGGAAAGAGCGCATAGCTTTGAAACACCATTGCCACGCCGCGTTGAGCAGCCGGCACGTCGTTGACCATCTTCCCGTCGATGTAGAGATCGCCGTCCGTGATGTCTTCGAGGCCCGCAATCATGCGAAGCAAAGTGGATTTTCCGCAACCGGATGGGCCGAGGAACACGCAGAACTCGTGTTCGCCGATTTCAAGGTCGAGGTCGCGGATGACCGGCGCGTGATCGCCGTACGCCTTCTGAACCGACCGTAACGAGATGCTTGCCATGCGAGATGTCTCCGCGTTTTTCCCGAGAGACAAACAGAAGGTTAAGCGCTTAACCTTTTGACCGTTAAAAAACGATCCTTGCTCCGGATCGCTCTTGCAGGTTGTCTCCGTCGTGTGTTTTTTTGTTGCCGTGGGTCGGAATTTAGCCTTGGCCGATGTTCAATGCAAATGCTGCAGAACCATCCCAAAATGTGAACAGGCACGTCGGAGCTTGCACGATGGCCGCACGCTAGGCGACAGTTCGCCGACGCTACCCGAGGTTCTTCCCGCGTTAGCCCTGACCGACCTGACTCACCAGACTCATAGCCCCCATGACTACGCTGACCGAAGTTGCGCTCCGCGCCGGCGTTACGCCCGCCACCGTATCGAATGTGCTCCGCGAGCGCGGCAAAGTGGGCGCCGCTACGCGGCAGCGTGTGCTCGATGCAGTCGCTGCGCTGGGCTATCGCCCGCATCTGACCGCGCGGGCGTTGGCCGAAGGGAGCGCACCCACGCTGGCACTGATCGTGTCGAGCATTGCCAATCCTTTCTATCCGGAATTC
>NZ_JBAUSA010001229.1:0-2793 GCF_049581465.1 Caballeronia sp.
AAGTTCAACAGCGCGAACTTCTCGGGCCTGACGTTCGGTGCAATGTACGGCTTCTCGAACCAGGCTGGCGCGTTTGCAGGCGCACCGGGAACGACCGGTTCGTCGTCTGCGTATAGCTTCGGCCTGAACTACACCAACGGCCCGTTCGGTATCGGCGCAGCGTACACGGACATCCGCTTCCCGGGCTCGGCATCGCCGACCACCTTCTCGACGACGCTCGCGAATTCGGCGATCACCGGTACCGCACGCGACCTGGCCACGGCAGGCGTGGGCGCCAGGTACTCGATCGGCGCTGCAACGATGTGGGCACTGTGGACCCACACGGACATCGAGCAGGTAACGGGCCACATGACGACATTCGATGCATATGAAGCGGGCAGTAAATACTTATTCACGCCGGCACTGACCGGCGCGCTCGGGTACACGTACATGCAGGCCAAGGATCTGACCAACGGTCACTGGAACCAGATTGACGCGAGCATTGACTACAACCTGAGCAAGAGCACCGACGTGTACCTGCTGGGCATCTACCAGGACGCTTCAGGCAAGACGTCGAAGAACACCGACCTGCAGGCACAGATCGGCGCCAGCTCGAGCAACTATCTGCCGGCCGCCGGCGCGAATACGCAACTGGCTGTTCGTATCGGCCTGCGTCACACGTTCTAAACGGGTTCCTGCGACGGTCGTCGTGTGCGATGACCGGGATATTCGAGATCAGCAATACGCTGCGCCGCGAGCAGCAGGCAGTCTCCGGCTGCGTGACTACGTGAC
The DNA here is from genome assembly GCF_049581465.1 of Caballeronia sp. Classification (GTDB taxonomy): domain Bacteria; phylum Pseudomonadota; class Gammaproteobacteria; order Burkholderiales; family Burkholderiaceae; genus Caballeronia. The sequence goes on from NZ_JBAUSA010001229.1 coordinate 772, forward strand.
GGACTTTTACCTCCGTGCGCGGCGCGACTGCAAGCGAATCCGCGCGACGTGCACTCGGCGTATCCAGGCAAACAAGTCGTCTAGATACGCCATCAACCGTCTCGCATCTCAACAATAGTTTCCGATACGCTTGGCGCAAGCTAGCAGCGGTTCATCTTGATTACGCGGGAAACCTGGCCAACTGTGAAGCCACTCTCGTGAGCATAAGGTGCACAATCAAGCGGAGCGGTCAGTGATTCGCTTACAGCGAACTGGCCAACGTAGCGAAACAGTTCAGTCTCGAGCTTGATGAAAACAGGGATCGCCTCGGCCTGTCTTGCGAGCGTTCTTCCGGCGGCACGCGCTGCAGCACCGTCGCTACAGACGATAACATCAGGCGCTTGCGCGTTGAGATCGGGTCGCAGGCAGGCAGCGACCACCTTGCCATTCCTGGTCGGAAGGAAAGCTTGCTTACTGCCGCCACAGACAGCGTGGATGTAGTCGCGACTATAGTTCTTGTCAATTTCAAACATGAGAGACCTCCGTAAAATGCATAACGCAACGTTGATACGTGACAAAGATACTAATTAGTATGGCTAAATATATAAATTGAACTTGAAAATGAACCAAACAAGGCTGCTTGAACGCCGCCTGCACTGGCAAGGCGCCCGTCCCTGCGTCAGCAGTAAAAGAGCGGCCCGGCTTCATCACCACCGCTCATTCAGCGCGCCCAACGCCTGCAGCACGGCGTTTCCTTCGCTCGTAATAGCGAATCTGGATTCTCCGATTTCCGCTTCAATGAGCTCGGCAAGTCCAGCTTCTTGGAGCGCCACTACGTCAGGACTTCTCATCCTCAATTCGATTGGCCCGCGACATAACAGGACGAGGGCCGCCATCTCATGCGCGCTCAGGCACGGTGCGTGTTCGAACGCGCGAATGCGTTCAACGGTTTTCATCGCTACTTCCTTTCCCGGATTTGACACGCGCGCACTTATCCAGACGCCGAGCCGCCCCCATGGTGCAAGCAGGCGCATACACGCGTTGAAAATTCACGCTCGCGAAGGCACGGCCATCCGGACGCTTGAAAACCCGGCGTCCAGGTTGCTCTAGATAAGGTGCACGAAGAAGACTACTGAGGCGCGCACCGTCTGCCTGTTGGCAGGACGGCGGCTGAGAGAGTTGGCACGCGGACGTCCTGCCGGTCAGGCAGTGAGACTATTCGACAATCGACGACATCGGCTATGCATGGCACCACTTCCCTGTTTGATGTACGAAATATTGTAGAGATCCTAATTTCGGTGGCAAGTAAAAAGATAGTAAAGAACGAGTCGGCGCAGTCCCCAGTATTGTTGATGAAGGTCCCTGTCTTACGGCGTATTGGTTGTCGTTGCGCCGATTATCGCGGCAAAGCTCGGGCCAAGGCTGTTGTTGCCAAAGGGATAGAGTTGAGAAATCGAACCGTCCAGATATAGGGCGTCCCGACACCCTACTTTGTCACGCAGTTGCTGGGCAAAGTCATAGAAGTTAATGGGGGCGCGGCTTCGGACCAGCACGATTTCAGTGCTGGTTACTACGCACACTGCATTGCGCACTACCCGGTTGCTGGAGCCCTGAGTGAGCAAGGGATTGATGTTGGCGTCGCGTAGCAATATGGGCCCGGATTGGGTAGCGTATTGCGCGGACGAAAGGCGGTTGTCCTGATCGGTTGCAATGTCGTCCGTATTGACGATGGCCGCTTCGCTTGCCGACAACAGGAAAACGCCGTTCGGCTGCAAATAGAAATTGCCATAGGCCTGCTTGCGGACGTTGAGCCTCCGCAATATTCGACCGCCTTCCACATACATGCCGATTGGCCGCAGGTCCTCGCCGAAAATACCTGCGTTGGTCGCGCAGACCAGCGTTTCGCCGCGGGTTGCGAGCCATGCGTTGAGCCGCCCGAAGCTGCCAAAAACCAAACCGTCCGGGCCGCGCCAAAACATCCGAATGCGATCCTGGCCAAGTGTCAGACGGCACGCGTCTACTGCCAGATCGCCCGTGCCGTAG
>NZ_JBAUSA010001230.1:0-13268 GCF_049581465.1 Caballeronia sp.
GCTCGCGATATTGCGCAGCGTGGTCGTGCCCTTCGCGAACAACGCAGCCACCGCGATGGTCATCGCGGCGTCAGGAATCAGGTTGCAGTCCATGTCGACGGCGGCGAGCCTGCCGTCGTCGGATTCCACGCCCCGTACTTCGATCCAGTCGTCGCCGAGCATCACGTTCGCGCCCATGCGGATCAGGGCGTCGGCGAAATTCACGTCGCCCTGGATGCTTGCGCGGCCCACGCCTTCAACGCGCAGCGGACCGCCGCCCAGCGCACCCGCCGCGAGAAAATAGGACGCCGACGACGCGTCGCCTTCCACCGCAATCGCGCCAGGGGATACGTAACGCGCACCCGCGGGAATAGTGAAACGTGACCAGCCGTCGCGTGCGACCGCGATCCCGAAGCGCTCCATCAGCCTGATCGTGATCTCGATATACGGCTTGGAAATGAGCTCGCCGTCCACTTCGATCACGATCGCGTCACCCGTCTTGCCAGCCAGCGGCAAGCTCATCAGCAGCGCGGTTAAAAATTGGCTCGACACGTCGCCGCGAACCCGGATCGGCCGGTCGACGGCAATCGTTGACGGGTGAATCCGCAGCGGCGGAAAGCCCGCATTCGCTTCGTAATCGATCTGCGCGCCGATTTGCCGCAAGCCATCGACGAGATCGCCGATCGGCCGTTCATGCATGCGCGGCACACCGTGCACACGATATTCACCGCCGCTCAGCGCGAGCGCGGCGGTCAGCGGACGAACCGCCGTACCCGCGTTGCCGAGAAAAAGCTCCGCCGACTTGACCGGGAATGCGCCGCCCAAACCCTTCACCACGCAACTTTGGCCATCGTTGCGAACATCGACACCCAGCGTGTCGAGCGCGGCGAGCATGACGCGCGTGTCGTCGGAATCGAGCAGATTCGACACGATGGTTTCACCATCGGCCAACGCCGCGAGCAACAGGACACGGTTCGAAATGCTCTTCGACCCGGGCAGGCGAACCGTGCCGGACGCACGTGTGAAAGGTCCGAGATCGAGGTGTTCCATTTGATTTCCCAATTTATCTGATAGCGGAATCGTCGGTGGGCTTCAATGCGCCACCTTGTTTCCATTCGGTACGCGCCGTGCGCGAGCGCGTGAACGCGGCTTCCAGCGCCGCGCCGTCCGAGGCGTCGATGGCCGCGCGAAAACGCGCCAGCACGTTGGTGTACGCATCGATTTGCGCAAGCAACGCAGTCCGGTTCGCGAGGCACACGTCGCGCCACATTTCCGGGCTCGAGGCCGCGATGCGCGTGAAATCGCGGAAACCGCCCGCCGCGAACGCAAACTTGAGCGCAGCGTCAGGTGCTTCCAGAATCTGCTCGACGAGCGCGAAGGACAAAACGTGCGGCAAATGGCTCACCGACGCCAACACGCTGTCATGCAGCTCCGGCGTCATGCGATGCACGCTCGCGCCGGTCGCGAGCCACATTGCCGCAACGCGCTCCACGGATTCGGGCAGGTTCTCCGGCAACGGACACAGCACCACATTTCGGTCGGCGTAGAGATCGGACAGCGCCGCGTCGACGCCGCTTGATTCACGACCGGCGATCGGATGACCCGGCACGAATTGCGACACACGATTGCCCAGTGCCGCACGGGCCGCCAGAATCACGTCGCCTTTGGTGCTGCCGGCATCGGTGACGATCGTGCGTGGGTCGAGAAACGGTGCGATCCGGCGCAGCAACGGTTCCGTCTGCGCGACGGGCGCCGCGATCAGCACGATATCTGCGCCACGCAGCGCGCTCTCGAGCGAACGGTCGTCGTCGAGAATAGCTGCCGTATCGACTACGCCAAGTTCGAGCGCACGCTCGACCGACTTGGCCGAACGGCCGACACCCACCACTTCACCTGTTGCACCTGCCCGTTCGCGCAATGCGCGAGCAAGCGAGCCGCCAATCAGGCCGACGCCAAAGATGACGAGCTTGTTAAATGAGAAGGCAGCCACGGAGTTCGATAAAGACGCGCCTTTTTCGGCGCGTGAGGTTAAAAGTTCACGCGGTTGCCAGCGTTTTTTCGAGCGCCGCGATAAACGCTTCGTTCTCTTCCGGCAAGCCGATCGTGACACGCAGCCACGGCATCAATCCGTAATTGGCAACGGGCCGTACGATTACGCCCTGCTTGAGCAATTCGAGGTTCACGCGCGCGCCTGCCTCGTCGTCATCGCCGACGCGCACCATCACGAAATTGCCGTCCGACGGCACATATTCGAGGCCAAGTTTGTCGAAGGCTTCAGTCAGCCGGCGATACCCGGCCGCGTTCACAGCCGCACTTTTCTCGAGAAACGCGGTGTCGTTCAACGCGGCGATCGCGGCGGCCTGGGCCAGCGAATTCACGTTGAACGGCTGGCGCAGCCGATTGAGCAGATCGGTGAGCTCGGGCTGCGCGATGGCGAACCCGACCCGCAGCCCGGCCAACCCGAACGCCTTGGAGAAGGTGCGCGACACGAGCAGGTTGGGATACCGGCGCACCCAGCCAATGGCGTCGTAGCGCTTGTCCTTTGCCAGATATTCCGTGTAGGCCTCGTCCAGCACGATCGCGACGTCGCGCGGCACGCGCGCGATGAACGCCTCAAGCGTAGGGCCATCAATGAACGTGCCTGTCGGATTGTTCGGATTGGCGACGAACACGAGGCGCGTGTCACCGCTGATTGCAGCGAGCATTGCCTCGAGATCGTGCCCATACGCAACCGCCGGCACGACGATCGCGCGCGCGCCCAACCCCTGCGTTGCAAGCGCGTAGACGGCAAACGAGTATTGCGAATAAACGATCGACTGGTCTTTCTCGACAAACGCATGCGCGGCCATTTCGAGGATATCGTTGCTGCCGTTACCCAACGTGATCCAATCGGCCGGCACGCCATAGCGTTCGCTCAGCGCGGCTTTCAGGTCGAACCCATTTGCATCCGGGTAGCGACCGAGTTCCCCCATGGCCTGCGCGATTGCCAGCTTCGCCGACTCCGGCATGCCGAACGGATTTTCGTTCGAGGCAAGCTTCACGATCGTCGCTGCGTCCAGCCCAAATTCGCGCGCCACTTCCGAGATCGGCTTGCCCGCTATGTAAGGCGCGATGGCGCGCACGTAGGAAGGGCCGAATTGCGATGTCATTGTGTTCTCCAGCTATTAGGCGATGAGTTTTCGTAATGGGCGAATCAACGGGAACGCGGGTACGAACCGAGAATTTTTAAGAACTCGGCCTTCTCGCCCAGTTCGGCGAGCGCAGCCGCAACCGGCGCGTCGTCGCGATGACCTTCCACGTCAATGTAAAAGTAGTACTCCCACGTGCCGACACGGGCGGGACGCGATTCGAAACGTGTCATGGACACCGCGTGACGCGCCAGCGGTTGCAACAGCTTGAGCAACGCGCCCGGCTCGTTGGCCACCGACACGATCAGCGAGGTCTGGTCATTGCCGCTCGCTCCCGTACGCGCTTTACCAATCATCACAAAACGGGTGCGGTTGTGGGGATCGTCCTGGATCAGGGAACTCACCGTTCCAAGGCCATAGTGCGTAGCCGCGCGATCGCCTGCAATGGCCGCGATGGTCGGGTCGCCGACCGCCAGCCGCGCTGCCTCAGCATTACTCGATACCGCCTGCCGTTCGAGCGTGGGTGCATTCGCGCTCAGCCAGCGCTGGCATTGAGCGAGCGCTTGAGGATGCGCAAACACTTTTGTCACGCCTTCGAGCGTACCGGAGGCTGTCAGCAGATTGTGATGAATCGGCAAAGCAAGCTCACCGCCGATCACCAGCGACGATTGCAGCAACAAGTCCAGCGTCCGCGAAACCGCGCCTTCAGCCGAATTTTCGACCGGTACAACGCCGAATTCGGCGGCGCCGGCTTCCACCGACCGGAACACTTCGTCGATGGACGGACATGGCAGCCCCTCAATGGAATGTCCGAAGTATTCGAACATGGCCTGCTCGCTGTACGTGCCGACGGGCCCCAAAAAGGCGGCGCGCAGCGTCTGTTCGAGCGCGCGGCTCGCGGCCATGATTTCGCGCCAGATCGAACTGATGTGGTCGTCGGCAAGCGGCCCATCGCTCAAGTCCTGCAGACGCGCAATGACCTGCAGTTCGCGCTCGGGGCGAAACACCGGTGCGTTGAAATGCTTCTTTACCTCGCCCACTTCGAGCGCCACCGCGGCGCGCTGATTCAGGAGCGCGATGATTTGTGCGTCGAGTGCATCGATACGCTCGCGCAGCGGTTTGAGTTGCGAATTAAGGTCGTCGTCCATGCGTTGTGTGAAATGAGTCGGTGCGGCGTTATTGATGCGGTCAAGCGGAAAAGACCGGGAATCAGGATCAGGCCAGGATCAGGCGCTCGTACGCTCGAATTCCTTCATGTACTCGACCAGCATCTGCACGGCTTCGAGCGGGACGGCGTTGTAAATGGATGCCCGCATTCCGCCGACCGATTTGTGGCCCTTCAACTGCAGCAAACCGCGCGCTTTCGCGCCGACCAGGAAGTCGTCGTTACGGGTTTCGTCGGCGAGAAAAAACGGCACGTTCATGCGTGAGCGGGAGTGGCGTTCGACCCGGTTCACATAGAAACTGCTGGCGTCGATGGTGTCGTAAAGCAGCGACGACTTTTCCAGGCTACGCGCTTCCATGGCGTCCAGGCCACCTTGTTTCTTCAGCCACTTGAACACCAGGCCAGCGATATAAATGGCATAGGTGGGCGGCGTGTTGTACATGGAATTGTTCGCGGCGACGGTCTTCCATTCGAACGCCGATGGGCAAATAGACAGCGCACGGTCGAGCATGTCCTCGCGCACGATCACGACGGTCACTCCAGCCATCCCGATGTTCTTCTGCGCACCGCCGAACAGCACACCGTACTTCGCGATGTCCATGGGGCGGGAGAGAATATGCGACGACGCATCCGCGACCAGTGGGATCGCTCCGAGGTCGGGTATCTCGAACGTCTCCACGCCATCAATGGTTTCGTTCGTGCAAAGGTGGACGTACGCCGGGTTGTCGGAGAGATGCCATTCGTCAATCTTCGGCACGTGGGTATAACCCTGCTCGGTCTTGCCGTTCGCGGCGAGGTGCGGCGTGCAGTACTTCTGTGCTTCCTTGAACGATTTCTGCGACCAGGAGCCGGTCACGACGAAGTCGGCTGTCTCGCGCGAGCCGAGCATGTTAAGCGGCACGATTGCGTTCTCACCGATACCCCCGCCCTGCAGGAACAGGATCCGGTGCGAAGCCGGCACTTTCAGCAAGTCACGGAGGTCGGTCAGCGCGGCCTCATGGATCGACATGAACTCGGCCCCGCGATGGCTCATTTCCATCACGCTCATGCCGCTGCCCTGCCAGTCGAGCATTTCGCCGGCCGCTTGACGGAGCACTTCCTCGGGCATTGCCGCAGGACCAGCGGAGAAATTGAACACGCGCATTTAGTGAAGACCCCGAGATGCCCAAGCACGACAACAAGACAACCAGCGTCAATTCGCCTGGAAACCTCGAACACCGCGCCTGAAAAAAAGTAATGGCTGTTTGCGCCTGAGCGCAAACAGCCATTATCGCACTGTCCCGAAAACCCGTCAGTCGACCGATCGGCTAACGCTCGGCCGACGGCAGCGTGGACGAGACCGGCAACTTACTTCGGCTTGATTGCAGCCACTTCCTTGTCGGCTTGCGCGCGCGTAGCCTTGATCGATTGCGGCATGTACTTTTGCATCAAGCCGTTCACGACGTCACGACCAACCTGGTCCTGGACCTGGATGAACTTGCGACCCGTCGGGCTCTTGTAGAACGTGGTCAGGTCCTTGATTTCCGCGGTCGTGTAGTACTTCGCATAAGCGTCGTACTGCGCCTGCATTGCGTCCTGACGGAACGAGTCGGTCGCGAAAACCTGTCCAGCCGAGTCAACCAGGCGCGGCACGGTGTCCTTTTGCAGTTGCGGAACAGCCGCTTGCTTCTGCTTGTCGTTCATCGTCTTGTTTTCGCTCAACGCGTCGGACAGGATGGCCGGAACCAACTGCTTCGACTGCATTTGCGCGCTGTTACCAATGGCGCCGACGAGCTTTTGCGCGTCGATTGCATCCAGCAAGTCCTTGATCGCAGCCTGTTTGGCCGGATCCGGAGCCGCTGTGGCCGCAGCACTGACGTCCGGCGCCGCCTGGCTCTGGAGTGATTGAGCCATTGCGAACGTCGGTACGAAAGCAGCCAGCAACATCCATTGTTTAAACTGTTTTTGCATCATTACTCCCTTAAAAAATTGTCGTTTCCGTTGCCGCGCTCAATCCGACGCAAGCCTGCGAACTTCACCGTTCGGACTTTCGGTGAAGTTCGCAATGCATTGTCCTAGATCGCGCAGCTTATCTATTCAAGCTTTCAAAAGCAGAACGCGCATTCGACGCCAGCGTTTTTGCGTGTGGATCAAACTGCGTTGTCGTCATCACCTTCGGATGGTCCGGCAGCATCGTCTCCCGCATCGCCAGCGCCGTCAGCGGATGGAGCGTCGGGCCCGTCGATGACGTCGCCCGCTTCTTCCATGCCGCCGTCGAGATCGGCATCGAGATCGACAGCGGCTTCAGCCTCGGCAATGTGTTGAAGGCCCGAAAGCTTAGTGCCGTCGTCAAGACTGATGAGTGTAACACCTTGGGTTGCGCGGCCCATTTCGCGGATCTCGGACACGCGCGTGCGGATCAGCACGCCCGTATTGGTGATCAGCATGATCTCGCTTTCCGGCTCGACGAGCGTCGCGGCGACAACCTTGCCGTTACGTTCAGACGTTTGGATGGCGATCATTCCCTTCGTGCCACGTCCGTGACGCGTGTACTCGTCGATCGGCGTGCGTTTGCCGAAACCATTCTCGGTTGCCGTCAGCACTGACTGGTTCTCGCCGCCGGCGACCAGCAACGCGATGACCTGCTGCCCGTCTTCGAGTTGCATGCCGCGCACGCCGCGAGCTTCCCGGCCCATCCCGCGGACGTCGTTTTCATCGAAGCGAACCGCCTTGCCCGAATCGGAGAACAACATGACGTCGTGTTGCCCGTCTGTAATGGCCGCGCCGATCAGGAAATCGCCGTCGTCCAGCCCGACGGCAATAATGCCCTTGCGCAACGGACGGCTGAACGCTTCGAGCGGCGTCTTCTTGACCGTGCCAAGCGACGTAGCCATGAAGATGTACTTGTCAGCCGAGAATTCCTTGATTGGCAGGACGACGTTGATCTTCTCGCCGTCTTGCAGCGGGAACATATTGACGATCGGACGGCCGCGGGAATTGCGCGAACCTTGCGGCACTTCGTAGACCTTGATCCAGTACACGCGGCCGCGGTTCGAGAAACACAACATGTGATCGTGGGTGTTCGCGATAAACAGCGTGTCGATCCAGTCGTCTTCCTTCATCTGCGTGGCTTGCTTGCCGCGGCCGCCGCGCTTTTGCGCACGATATTCCGACAGCGGCTGCGACTTGACGTAGCCGGTATGCGACATGGTCACGACCATTTCCTGCGGCGTGATCAGGTCTTCGGTATTCAGTTCAGTCGCGTTAAGTTCGATGCGCGAGCGGCGATCGTCGCCGAATTCAGCACGAATAGACGTCAACTCGTCGACGATGATCGCGCGAATCCGCTCGGGACGCGCCAGGATGTCGAGCAGGTCGGCGATTTGCGCCATCACTTCCTTGTACTCGCCGACAATCTTGTCCTGCTCGAGGCCGGTCAAGCGTTGCAGGCGCATTTGCAGAATTTCCTGCGCCTGGACGTCGGACAGCCGGTACAAACCATCGGCCTGCATGCCGTACGCCGGGTTCAAACCCTCCGGTCGATAAGCCTCGCGTCCACCCGACGCCTCGGTTTCCGCCCGCGACAGCATTTCGCGGACGATTTCCGAATCCCACGCGTTGTTCATCAAGTCCTGCTTCGCGATAGGCGGAGTCGGCGCGGCCTTGATGATGCGAATGAATTCGTCGATATTCGCCAGCGCGACCGCCAGCCCCTCGAGCACGTGACCCCGATCCCGGGCCTTGCGCAGTTCGTATACAGTGCGCCGCGTCAGCACTTCCCGCCGATGCGACAGGAAGCACTCCAGCATTTCCTTCAGGTTCAGCAGGCGCGGCTGGCCGTCGACCAGCGCGACCATGTTCATGCCGAACGTGTCCTGAAGCTGCGTCAACTTGTACAGGTTGTTGAGAATCACCTCGGGCACTTCGCCGCGCTTCAGCTCGATCACCACGCGCATGCCGCTCTTGTCGGATTCGTCGCGGATATCCGAGATGCCCTCGATCTTCTTCTCGTTCACCAGTTCGGCGATGCGCTCGAGCAGCGTGCGCTTGTTCACCTGATACGGGATTTCGTCGACGATGATCGACATGCGCTGCCCGCGATCCATCTCCTCGAAGTGCGTGGTGGCGCGCATCACGACGCGCCCGCGGCCCGTGCGATACCCGTCGCGCACGCCCGCCACGCCATAGATCACGCCGGCCGTGGGGAAATCGGGCGCAGGCACGATCTCGATGAGTTCGTCGATCGTGCTGTCGGGATTGTTCAGGAGATGCATGCAGGCATCGACGATTTCGCGCAGGTTATGCGGCGGAATGTTCGTTGCCATGCCGACTGCGATGCCGGCCGAGCCATTGATCAACAGATTCGGGATTCGAGCTGGAAGGACCAGCGGCTCGCTTTCGCTGCCGTCGTAGTTCGGCCCGAAATCAACCGTTTCCTTGTCGATGTCCGCCAGCAACTCGTGGCCGATCTTCGACATGCGGATTTCGGTGTACCGCATGGCCGCGGCATTGTCGCCGTCGACCGAACCGAAGTTACCCTGTCCGTCGACCAGCATGTAGCGCAGCGAGAAAGGCTGCGCCATCCGGACGATGGTGTCGTACACCGACTGGTCACCGTGCGGGTGATATTTACCGATCACGTCGCCGACAATACGTGCTGATTTCTTGTAAGCGCGATTCCAGTCGTTATTCAACTCGTGCATGGAATACAACGCGCGACGGTGAACTGGCTTTAGGCCGTCGCGGACATCGGGAAGCGCTCGCCCAACAATCACGCTCATCGCGTAATCGAGATATGAGCGGCGCATTTCCTCCTCAAGGGAGATTGGCAGGGTCTCTTTGGCGAATTGATCCATTATCCGTGTCTTGTACTGTGCGACGACGGCGCGGAGGAAACGCCAAGATATGCGGCGTTTAGCCCTGATTCACCGTCGTTTGGCATCGGCCCTGCGAAAGCAGTGCATCACGCGATTCTAACATGCGCCACATCCGCCCCCGAAAGCGCTACGTATACATACAGCGCACCCGGGAAACGCGAACCGTGTCGTCGGGAAAGTCCTGCAACCGAAGCTTACAAATTCATTTTAGGCGTTGCGCGGAAACGTCAGTCTAAACGGCTATCATGCCGCCTCTAGCGTTGTGTCCCCATCGAAAACGCGCGAGAATAGGGAACAGAAAAAGTGTGTTGAGCTTTTTGAGAAAAGTTCCCAACGTGGCACGCAATGTGCGCATTGGAGGCACGTAATCGATGCCATTGTTGCCATGCTCTTTCTTGTTGCGCACGCGCCACATAAGGCTGCGGCTAGAAAGGGCCCGGGGAAATATTTTTCGTTGCAAGGGAACGATATGGCAAAATGCCAACGCACAAAGTTAGACACTGCTCGAAGTCTACACAGCGCGTCTTGTATCCGCGGAAATGTTATACTTCGAGCAATGTATGACTTGTATTCGTCAACAAAACTCGCAGTAAACCTGCGGTAATCTCAATTTCGAGAGGAGAAATATGAATAAACTTTCAAAGCTCGCGTTCATTGCAGCTACCGCGGTTATGGCTGCATCGGCAATGGCGCAATCGGTGCCAGCCTCGCGACAGGCAGTCAACGACAACTGGGTGAACGGCACGGGCGAATACGTGTGGATGAACGGCACGAACGAGCTTTGCTGGCGTGATGCGTTCTGGACCCCGGCAACGGCTAACGCGAAGTGCGATGGCGCGCTGGTTGTACAGGCACCTGTGCCGCCGACTCCAGTTCCGCCGCCGGCTCCGGTCATCAGCAGCCAGAAGATTACGTACCAAGCTGACACTCTGTTCGACTTCGACAAGGCAGTCCTGAAGCCTGCTGGTAAGGAAAAGCTTGACGATCTCGCATCGAAGATCGGCGACCTGAACCTGGAAGTCGTGGTCGCTACGGGTTACACGGACCGCATCGGTTCGGACAAGTACAACGACCGTCTGTCGCTGCGTCGTGCACAAGCTGTCAAGGCGTACTTGGTCAGCAAGGGCATTGAAGCCAACCGTATCTATACCGAAGGCAAGGGCAAGCGCAACCCGGTTACCACCGGTTGCAACCAGAAGAACCACAAGGCACTCATCTCCTGCCTCGCACCGGATCGTCGCGTGGAAGTCGAAGTTGTCGGAACTGCACGTCAAGCGCAGTAATCTAGCGTCTGATTGCCGCAGCATCAAAGCCCCGCTTCGGCGGGGCTTTTTTTATGTCCCTATTTTTGGTGGCGGTTTTCGCCAGCGCACAATCGTCAGGCGTCGATCGCGTTCCGGCGGAGATTGCCCCCTTTTGCCCGCCGCCACAGCCGCCTATATACTCGGACTCGGGCTAACTGTTTTAGACTTGATCAAGGGCTAACCGTACATGACGACCAACGTCGATCCCCACGAGCTTCAGAAATTTAGTGAACTGGCTTATCGCTGGTGGGACGCGAATGCGGAATTCAAGCCGCTGCACGACCTCAATCCGGTGCGGCTGGACTGGATCGACAATCACGCACACCTGTCAGGCAAGCGAGCGCTTGATATCGGCTGTGGTGGCGGGATCCTGTCCGAATCCATGGCCGTGCGCGGCGCGACAGTGAAGGGCATCGATTTGTCCACGAATGCGTTAGGCGTGGCGGATTTGCACAGCCTGGAAAGCGGCGTTGAGGTTGCGTACGAGGAGATCGCTGCCGAAGCGATCGCGGCGCGCGAGCCCGGTACCTATGACGTCGTCACCTGTATGGAAATGCTCGAACATGTGCCCAGTCCGGCCGCAATTGTCCAGGCCTGCTCGACGCTGGTTAAACCGGGCGGCTGGGTATTCTTTTCGACGCTCAATCGCAATGCCAAGGCGTACCTGTTTGCGGTGATCGGGGCGGAATACATTGCCCGGATGCTGCCGCGCGGGACCCATGACTACGCGCGCTTTATCAAGCCGTCAGAACTTGCGCAGTTTGCGCGTTCGGCGCAACTTGATATCACCGAAATCAAGGGCATCACGTATAGGCCGCTCAGCAAGCGCTTCGACCTTTCGGACGACACCAGCATCAACTATCTGATGGCATGCCGGCGCCCGGGTTGATGGCGTCGACGCCAGGCGCCTCGCCCGAAGCCACCCAACCCGAACGGACTGTCATGAGCGACGACCCGACTCCCCTTCCCCAACGCGAAGCCGACAAAACGGGGCTCCGGCTTTGCCACGCCGTGCTGTTCGACCTGGACGGCACGATTGCGGATACCGCGCCGGACCTGGTCGCGGCCGTGAACAAGATGCGGCACGATCGTGGTCTTGAGATGCGGCCACTCGAAACCTTGCGGCCGCTGGCGTCGGCGGGAGCGCGTGGTTTATTGGGCGGCGCGTTCGAAATCGGGCCGGAACATCCCGACTATGCTTCGATGCGCGACGAATTCCTCGCCAACTACGAAGCGGATTTGTGCATCGAGACAACGCTTTTTCCGGGTATTGATGTATTGCTCGATCAACTAGACGCGCGCGGCGTGGTCTGGGGCATCGTGACCAACAAGGTGACACGGTTTGCGGAGCCGCTCGTGGCTTTGCTCGGACTTGACGCCCGCGCTGCCTGCCTCGTTTGCGGGGACACGACACCGCATTCGAAGCCGCATCCGGCGCCGTTGCTGCATGCGGCCGAATTGATGGAGGAAAAGCCAGAGCGGGTGGTTTATGTCGGCGACGACCTGCGGGACGTACAAGCGGGTTTCGCGGCCGGCATGGTTACCGTCGCTGCGGCCTATGGCTACTGCGGCACGGACCTGCCTCCGGATCGATGGCACGCGGATCACGTCGTGGATTCGATACTCGCGCTGCAGCAGCTTTTACGCGACGTGGGTTGAGCAGAAACGCCGCTCCAGGTGTGAGATAATGAGTGTTGCTTCGGGGGCGACCTGGTTTCGACAGGGGTTGCGAAGCGGCTAGGGCATACCGAGGACCCGTCACCTCGTTAATCAATGGGAAAAACGTAACTGCAAACGACGAAACGTTCGCACTGGCAGCCTAAGGGCCGCCTGCCTCTCCCTAGTTTACTGACGGACTAGAGTCGCAAGACCGGTAGCAATACCGAGAGAGGTCATATACGTCAGATAAGCCTTGGTGGCGTCATGACATCCGGGTCGAAAATTTAGTGAATCGCCGTAACGAAGCGTGTTCGTCCGCGTCGTTGGGGTTAAATCAAATGATAGAACTAAGTATGTAGAACTAGTCGTAGAGTGCTACTGGACGCGGGTTCGATTCCCGCCGCCTCCACCAAATACCCCAAGCGCTGTAAGCACTTAGCAAAAAACCCCGCGTAGCATTCTGCTACGCGGGGTTTTTTGCTTGGGCGTGCGGTAATCTTGAGTCAACACGGACAGAGATGTTTGTTCGACCGCCGACGAACGCGCCGCGAATCCCGCTGCAAACTGTGCGTTGCGCGTTGCTGGCAAACAAGAAAACGCCTTACGGGGAAATCATGCATAGAAGCGCTCCAACGCGAGCCTCGGCGGCTGCATGGCTGTCGATCATGCTCTGGATGCTCAGCGCGTTGCTGGCGCCCGCCGTCGCACAGGCATCATCACCGCAGCAGCAAGCCGATTGCCACGCGGGCACGCTCGTCACGGTCGTAGCCCATCTGGACGATGACCTCCTCTTCGTGAACCCGGGGATCAGCGACAAACTCGCGGCGGGCTGGTGCGTGACCACGGTCCACCTGATTGGCGGCGCGAATGGCGCGAACTTCGACTACGTGAAACTGAGAGAAAAAGGCACGCGGCTCGCGTACGCGCGCATGGCGGGCGTGCCGGACGTGTGGATCGAATCGACGGTCAATATCGCCGGGAAGCCAGTGCATCAAATGGTTCTCAAGCAACAGCCGCGCGTGAACCTGCTCGAACTGCGCATGCCCGGAGGCGGCGTGCGCGGCGGCCGCGTCCCGCTCGGCCTTCTGTGGGACCAGGGCGCGACGATCGAAACCTATCCGCTCAACGCAGACGGCACCGGCACGACGCATTACGACCGCGCGTCGCTGATCGCGAC